>NZ_JASDCZ010000012.1:0-29553 GCF_030407635.1 Micrococcus sp. APC 4021 | reverse complement strand
GCCCCCGCCTACCTCACCGACTCCGTCCCCGCCCGTCGCGGCCACCCGCTGGGGTTCGCCCACCGGGGCGCCGCCGTCGACCGGGAGAATTCCCTGGCCGCGTTCGCGGACGCCCACGCCGCCGGGTTCACCTACCTCGAGCTGGACGTGCGCACCACGGCGGACGGCGAGCTCGTCGTGTTCCACGACGAGACTCTGGACCGCGTCAGCACGGGCCGCGGCCGGCTGCGCGACCACACGTGGGAGCGGCTGGCGGACGTCACGGTCGGCGGGGAGCCGCTGCTGCGCTTCACCGAGCTGCTCACGGCGCTCCCCGAAGCCCGCCTGAACGTGGACCTCAAGGACCGCGCGTCGGCCCCGGCCCTGGCCCGCATCCTCGCCGAGCACGGCGCGTGGGACCGCGTGCTCGTCGCCTCGTTCCACGACTCGCGGCGCCGCCTCTTCCGGCGCGCCCTCGCCCGCCTCGGCCACCCCGAGCGGGCGTACGGGCCGGAGCGGGTGGCGACGTCGGGCGGGGCGGCCGCCATCGCGGCGCTCGTGACGCTGGGCCCGCTGGGACTGACCCGCTGGCTGCGCCGGTACGCCCTCGACGTCGACTGCGTGCAGGTGCCCGTCCGGCACGGCCGCGTGCCCGTGGCCACCGCCGACTTCGTGCGGCGGTGCCACGCGGCGGGCCTGCCGGTGCACGTGTGGGTCGTGGACGAGCCCGCGGAGATCGAGCGCCTGCTCGACCTCGGCGTCGACGGCGTCATGACCGACCGCGTCGACGTCCTCGCTGAGGTCTACGCCCGACGCGGCTTCTGGCCGCAGCGCTGATCCCCGCCCCCTCAGAGCATCTTCGGCAGCAGCGCCCGCTTCATCCGCCCGTACGGCGGGTACGCGGTCTTGAGCGTGTCCACCTGGTCCGACTTCGTGATGGACGGGCGCAGGTGGGAGAACGTCTCGAACCCGTGGATGCCGTGGTACGCGCCCATCCCGGACGCGCCGATCCCGCCGAACGGCAGCGTCGCGATGCCGGCGTGCAGCAGGCCGACGTCGTAGCCGAGGCCGCCGGCCTGTACCTGGTCGTCGAACGCGCGGTGGTAGCTCGGCCGGTCCGTGAAGAGGTAGGCGGCCAGCGGGTGCGGGCGCTCCGCGATGAAGTCCAGGGCGTCCTGGAAGGTGTCCACGGTCAGCACGGGCAGGATCGGGCCGAACAGCTCCTCCTGCATGAGCGCGCCGTCGGGCCGCACGCCCGTCACCACGGTCGGCGCCATGTACCGTCCTGCCACATCCACGTCGCCGCCGACGAGCAGCTCGGCGCCGGCGTCGAGGTCCGTCTGGAGCATCTCCCGCAGCCGCTCCGCGTGCTCGGCGGAGATGAGCCGGCCGTAGTCCTTCGACGCGCGGGGGTCGTCGCCGTAGAACTCGCGCAGGGTTGCGGGGAGCTCGGCGGTCACCTGGCGCAGCGCGGCCTCGCCGACGGCCAGCACGTAGTCCGGGGCCACGCACGTCTGGCCCGCGTTGGTGAACTTCGCCCACGCGATGCGGCGGGCCATCGCTCCCGTGTTCCGCGACGGCGTCACCACCGCCGGCGACTTGCCTCCCAGCTCGAGCGTCACGGGGGAGAGGGTCTTCGCCGCCGCCTCGTAGACGATCCGGCCCACGCGCTCCCCGCCGGTGTAGAGGATGTGGTCCCACGGCTCCGCCAGCAGCGCGGTGTTGCACTCCTTGCCGCCCGCCACCACGGAGACCAGCGCGGAGTCCAGGTACTGCGGCACCAGCTCCCGCAGCGCCGCCGCCGTGGCCGGGGCCTTCTCCGACGGGCTGAGCACCACCGTGTTGCCGGCCGCCAGCGCACCCACGACCGGGGCGAGCGCGAGCTGCACCGGGTAGTTCCACGCGCCGATGACCAGCACGAGACCCTTGGGCCGCGGCCGGACCTCCGCGCTCGCGGGCCGCAGGGCCAGCGGCAGCTTCACGGGCCGCGGCTCCATCCAGTCGGTCAGGTGCAGCAGCGCGTGGTCCACCTCGGAGCGCACCGAGACGATCTCCGTGATCAGGGCCTCGGTGGCCGGCTTGCCCAGGTCCGTGCCGAGCGCCGCGACGAACCGGTCCGCGTGCTCGGTCAGCATCCGCTTCAGGCCCTTGAGCTGGCGCACCCGCACCGCGCGCGGGTGGGCGGCGCGGGAGCGGGCGGCGGCGCGCAGCCGTCAGCCGCGCAGGATCCGGTGGGTCCGCGCGTCACGCACGCGGGAGTCGTCCCACGGCACGTCCCAGCCCAGCAGTGCCAGCACACGGTCCAGCAGCGCCGCCGTGAACCCCCACACCAGGCGCTCGCCCACGAGGAAGCCCGGCGTCTCGCCGCGGCGGCCGCCGGGCCGGGCCACGCGGCACCGGTTCGCGGGGTCCACCAGGTCCGCGACCGGCATCCGGAACACGGCCGCGGCCTCGGCCTGGTCGACCACCGCCACGCGACTGGGGTCCCGCCACCACCCGAGCACCGGGTGCACCACGTGCCCCGAGACCACCACCGGCACCGCCGGCAGCACGCCCAGGACCTCCACGCCGGCCGGGTCCAAGCCGGTCTCCTCCTGCGCCTCGCGCAGGGCCGTGGCCACGACGTCGGCGTCCTCGGGGTCGACGCGACCGCCGGGGAACGCGATCTGCCCGGCGTGCTGGCGCAGGGTGGCGGCGCGCTGGGTCAGCAGCACGTCCACGTGCGGGTGCACGCGCTCGGCGTCGTGACGGGCGGGGACGTCGTCGAGGGCGCCGAACAGGATCAGCACGGCGGAGGGGCGCGGATCGCCGGACCGGGGCCAGTCGAAGCCCCACATCGGCACGGCCTCGGGCGGGATTGTGGTGAGCGAGGCCGGGTCGTGGTGACCGGACGCGTCCGCAGGGGCCGTGCCCCACCGGGCCACGAGGTCCGCCAGCTGGTCCCGCGCACCCGTCAGCGACGCCTCGGACGTCCCGGCGGCGTCGCGGGAGGTCGGGCGGGGGCTCGCGGGGGTCTCAGGCATGGCCCCCACGCTAGCCGCCGGTCGTAGCCTCGGGGCATGACGGCTCCCCTGACCTCGCCCCCAGCGGCCACCGCGTCCTCGGATCCGGTGGACGTCGCGGTGATCGGCGTCGGCCAGGCCGGACTGGCGGCCGGCTACTTCCTGGCGCGGGCCGCGCGGGACGTCGGCCGCGGGCGCCGGCCGGGCCCGCCGCCGTCGTTCGTCCTGCTCGACGCCTCCGCCCAGCCCGGCGGCGCGTGGCCGCACCACTGGGACTCCCTGCGCCTGTTCTCCCCCGCCGAGCACTCCTCCCTGCCGGGCCGACCCATGCCGCCGTCGCCCGGCCCCGGCACCCCGGACGCCGGGCACGTCGTCGCCTACCTGGCCGACTACGAGGACCGCTACGGGCTGCCGGTGCGCCGGGGCGTGCGTGTCGCGGAGGTGACGCACGACGCCGCCGCGTCCCCTCCGTTCACCCTGCGGCTCGAGGACGGCACGGCCCTGAGCGCCCGCGCGGTGGTCTCCGCCACCGGCTCGTTCACCCGCCCGTTCGTGCCGGCCCTCCCGGGCGTCGACCACTTCGGCGGCACGCAGCGGCACTCCGCCGCGTACCGCTCCCCCGACGCGTTCACCGGGCGGCACGTCCTCGTGGTGGGCGGCGGCAACTCGGGCGCCCAGATCGCGGCGGACCTGCTGCTGGCGGGTGTCGCCACCACGTGGGCCACCCGGCGTCCGCCCCGGTTCATGCCGGACGACGTGGACGGGCGGGTGCTCTTCGATCGGGCCTCGGCGCGCGTGCTGGGCCGCTCCGAGGCGCGCGTGGGCGACCTCGGGGACATCGTCATGGTGCCCTCGGTGATCCGCGCCCGCGACGGGGCCGGGCTCCACGCGGTCCCCGCGCCCACCGCGCTCACGCCGGACGGCGTCCGCTGGGACCACGACGCCGGCGCGAGCCACGGCTGGCCCGCCGCCAACCGCGCCGCGGCCCGGGTGCGCGGCGCCGAGCACCCGGTGGACGACATCGTCTGGTGCACGGGCTTCCGGGCGGACCTGCGCCATCTGCGGGGCCTCGAGCTGACCCGCCACCCCTCCGGGGCGCCGGCGACGGAGCGTGCACTGCCGACCGCCTCGGTGGACGTGCCGGGGCTGCACCTGCTCGGCTACGACGACTGGTGCGGGGCCGCCTCGGCCACGCTCGCGGGCGTGGGGGCTCACGCGCGCCGGGCGGTCGCCGCGATCCTCGCGGGTCTCACCGAAGGCTGAGCGGGCAGGCCGGGCGCTCAGGCCTCCAGCCCGTGGCCGAGGGCGCGCAGCTCCCGGCGCGTCCGCCCCGCGCGCAGGAGCTCGAGCAGCTCCTCCCGGCCGGGCTTGAGCTCGTAGGCCAGCAGGGCGCGCGCCCGCTCGGGGTCGGTCTCCCCCTCGCCGTAGGACGGGCACCAGCGGGCGATCGGGCACGCCCCGCACGCCGGGCGGCGCGCGTGGCACACGCGGCGGCCGTGGAAGATCAGCCGGTGGGAGAGCATCGTCCAGTCCCGGCGCGGGAACAGGGCGCCCACGGCGTGCTCGACCTTCACCGGGTCGGTCTCGTCCGTGAACCCCAGGCGCCGGGCGAGCCGGCCGAAGTGCGTGTCCACGGTGATCCCGGGCTGGCCGAAGGCGTTGCCGAGCACCACGAACGCGGTCTTGCGGCCCACCCCGGGCAGCGCCACGAGGTCCTCGAGACGGGCGGGGACCTCGCCGTCGTGCCGGGCCACGAGCTCCTGGGACAGCCGCAGGATCGCGGAGGCCTTGTTCCGGTAGAACCCCGTGGAGCGCACGAGCTCCTGCAGCTCGGGCTCGGTGGCCGCGGCCATCGCGTGGGCGTCCGGGAAGCGGGCGAACAGCGCCGGCGTGGCCGCGTTGACCCGCACGTCGGTGGTCTGGGCGGACAGCACCGTGGCCACGAGCAGCTCGAACGGCGTCTCGAAGTCCAGCTCGGCGACGGCGTACGGGTACGTCTCGGCCAGGATCCGGTTGATCCGCCGCGCCCGGCGCACCAGTGCCAGCTGGGTCTCCCCGGTCGGCGTGCCCGTCGACTCCGTCTCCATCCGCGCGTCCTCCCGCCCTCGTGCGATCCGCTCAGGTCCGACCATCCTAGGGAGCGGGGCGCGTGCCGACGTCCGCACCGCGTCCGGCCCCCGCTTCCGGGCACGATGCGACACACAGGACCCGAGGATTTGTGGCGACGACGCCGCGCGCGGCATGCTGAGGCGGGAGACTAGTTGTAGGAGGGCATGACGTTGTTGACTCGGGTCGGTGCCAGTGAGGCCGGAGGAGCGTCTCCGCAGGAGGTATGAGGCCGATGGTAGTTGTAGTGGTTCACCCACACCTGCAGGGCCTCACGCCGAGCTTGCTCTGAGGTGTAGGGGCGGGCGTAGAGGACCTCGTCCACCATCAGCCGGTTGTACCGTTCGACCTTCCCGTTATGGCGCGGGGTGTAGGGGCGGATCCGGTGGTGCCGGCCCCCGAGCGAGACCACCTTCGCGGTGAAGTCCGCAGCCCGGTAGTTGTTCCCGTTGTCCGTGATCACCCGGTCCACGGTGATGCCGTGGGCGGCGAAGAACGCCCGCGCCCGGCAGTAGAAGCTCACGGTCGTGGCCGCCCGCTCGTCCTCCAACGCCTCGGTGTAGGCCAGGCGGGTGTACCCGTCGATCGCCGAGTGCAGGTAGGTGTAGCCGACCCGCCGGCCAGGCCCGCGCTTGGAAGCACGGCCTGCTTCACTTTCACGTCCGTGGGTGCGCCAGCCGCCCCCGTCTGGGATCTTCCCGATCTTCTTCACATCCAGGTGCACCATGTGCCCCGGCCCTCTCGCGGTGATCTTCTGGGGTCGTTGGCGCAGGTCTTCTCCGGCCTGGGTCAGGTCCCGTAGGCGGGAGATCCCGAGTCGGTGCAGCCACCGTCCCACGGTACGAAGACACACCCGGTGGCCCTCGGAGACGAGGTGGTGATGGATGCGCCGTGCGGACCACTTGCGCTCCCGCCGCAGGGCGTGGATCTGGGCGACCAAGACCGGATCGAGCTGGGCAGGTGAACGGTGCGGCCGGCTGGGCAGGTCCTGAAGGCCGGCTTCTCCCTGGGCGCGGTAGCGGGCGACCCAAGTGGCCACCGTGGGCCGGCTCACCCGGAACTCGGCGGCCACGTGCGCCTGCGGGATCCCGTCGTGCAGGTGGCGGTGGACCATCCTGAGACGGCCGGTCGGGGTCAGGGGTGCGTTAGCGTGAGTCATGAGCGGGTCTCTTCTGGCAGGTCGGTGGTGTAGGAACTTCCATCCTGCGGGAGAGGCCCACTCGTCTCATCTCAGCCCGGTACCCATGTCAAGAACCTCATGACCCACAACAACTAGTGTGGGGCGCGTCACATCCGCGCTGCGCACTGACCGCACCACCCCGAAAGGACCCCGTCGATGGACGAGCAGATCCCCACGTTCCCGCCCCCGGCCGAGTTCGCCGCCCAGGCGGTGGCCGGAGCCGACCTGTACGAGGAGGCCGCCGAGGACCGCCTGGCCTACTGGGCCCGCCGCGCCCGCGAGGTCCTGCACTGGGAGCAGGACTTCACCGACGTCCTGGACTGGTCCGACGCACCCTTCGCGAAGTGGTTCGTCGGCGGCACCACCAACGCCGCGTACAACGCCCTGGACCGCCACGTCGAGGCCGGCCACGGCGACCGCGTGGCCATCCACTTCGAGGGCGAGCCCGGCGACACCCGGACCTACACCTACGCCGACCTGGCCGCCGAGGTCCGGCGCGCCGCCAACGCGTTCGAGTCCCTCGGCGTGACCAAGGGCGACCGCGTGGCCGTCTACCTGCCGATGATCCCCGAGGCCGTCATCACGATGCTCGCGTGCGCGCGCATCGGCGCGGTCCACTCCGTGGTGTTCGGCGGCTTCTCCTCCGACGCCCTGCGCTCCCGCGTGGACGACGCCGAGGCCAAGCTCGTCGTCACGGCGGACGGCTCCTTCCGCCGCGGCAAGCCCTCCATGCTCAAGCCCGCCGTGGACCAGGCCCTCTCCGCGCCCGGCCACACCGCCGAGCACGTGCTCGTGGTCCGCCGCAACGAGGCCGAGGTCGAGATGACCGAGGGCCGCGACCTGTGGTGGCACGACGTCGTGGACGGCCAGTCCGACGAGCACGAGCTCGTGTGGCACGACGCCGAGCACCCGCTCTACATCCTGTACACCTCCGGCACCACCGGGAAGCCGAAGGGCATCCTGCACACCACCGGCGGCTACCTCGTGCAGGCCGCGGTCACCCACCACGACACCTTCGACCTGCACCCGGAGTCGGACGTCTTCTGGTGCACCGCCGACGTCGGCTGGGTCACCGGGCACTCCTACGTCGCCTACGCACCGCTGGTCAACGGCGCCACCCAGGTGATCTACGAGGGCACCCCGGACTCCCCGCACCAGGGCCGCTGGTGGGAGATCGTGCAGAAGTACGGCGTGAGCATCCTCTACACGGCGCCGACGGCGATCCGCACGTTCATGAAGTGGGGCCGGCACATCCCGGACGAGTACGACCTCTCCAGCCTGCGCGTGCTCGGCTCCGTGGGCGAGGCCATCAACCCGGAGGCCTGGCGCTGGTACCACGAGGTCATCGGCGCCGGCCGCTGCCCCATCGTGGACACCTGGTGGCAGACCGAGACGGGCGCCCACATGCTCACCCCGCTGCCCGGCGTGACCACCCTCAAGCCCGGTTCCGCCCAGAGGCCGGTGCCCGGCGTCGTGCTGGAGGTCGTGGACGAGCTCGGCGAACCCATGACGGACACGAGCGCGGGCTTCCTCGTGGTGCGCGAGCCGTGGCCGTCCATGCTGCGGGGCATCTGGGGCGACCGGGAGCGCTTCAAGGAGACCTACTGGTCCCGCTTCCCCGGCATGTACTTCGCCGGCGACGGCGCCCGCTACGACGAGGACGGCGACATCTGGCTGCTGGGCCGCGTGGACGACGTCATGAACGTCTCCGGCCACCGCCTGTCCACCACCGAGATCGAGTCCTCCCTCGTGGCGCACCCGTCCGTGGCCGAGTCCGCGGTGGTCGGTGCGAAGGACGAGACCACGGGTGAGGCGGTCGTCGCGTTCGTCCTGCTCACCGCGGTCGCCGTCGCGGCCGACCGCGACGTCGCCGAGGTCGAGGAGGAGCTGCGGCAGCACGTGGGCAAGGACATCGGCCCCATCGCCAAGCCCAAGCGCGTGCTCGTGGTCCCCGAGCTGCCCAAGACGCGCTCCGGCAAGATCATGCGCCGTCTGCTCAAGGACGTGGCCGAGGGCCGCGACCCGGGCGACTCCACCACGCTGGCCGACCCCACGGTCATGCAGCGCATCGTGGAGACGCTCGCCCCGAAGGCCTGAGCCGGCACGACGACGCCGCCCCGGACCGCACGCTGCGTGCGGTCCGGGGCGGCGTCGTCGGTGGGCGGGCCCGCCTCAGGCGCGGGCGGCCGCGTCCCGGCGGACCAGCTCCACGGCCTCGTCGGGCGTGTACCCGAGGCGCTCGAGCAGGGTGTCCAGACAGCGCCGCACGGCCTGGTGCGCGGCGTCGGCGCGGGCGTCCGCCGAGGCGGCCACGAACGTGCCCGCGCGACCCCGGGTGCGGATGGTGCCGTGCGCCTCGAGCTCCTTGTAGGCCCGGGCCACGGTGCCCGGTGCCACGCCGAGCTCGGCGGCGAGCACGCGCACGGGCGGCAGTCGGTCCCCGCGGGCCAGGGATCCGGAGGCGACGCCGGCCAGGACCGCGTCCACGATCTGCCGGTAGGGCGGGGCCGGCAGGCTCGCGTCCACCGCCACGACCGGCAGGGAGGCGGAGACCACGCCCGCGGCCCCGTCGGCGACCGGGGCCGCCGCGAACGGACCGGGGAGCCTCATCGACTCACCGGTGCCGCGCGTCGAGACGGCCATCCTCGCGCTCCCGCACGGCGGGGGCCAGCTCGTCCTCGATGGCGAGGTCGCCCGAGGAGTCGTCCGGGTGGCGGAGCAGGTGGATGGCGGAGACCGCGAGGCCGCCCCACACCAGGAGGATGGCCAGGGACATCATGACGATCGCTGCGGTGCTCATCGGTCAGAGCTCCTTCCGGGTGGTGGCCGCGGGCACCACCGGCAGGGCGCCGGTGGGGACGGTGCCCTCGGGCACGGCGTTGTGCGGGATGAGGTCGCCGTGGATCTCGCTGTCCAGGTCCTCCGCGTAGAGGTTGGACTTGCGGGACCACGGGATCAGGGAGAGCAGGACGGCCAGGGCGACGGAGCCGAGCGCGATGCCCCAGCCGAAGACGCCGAGGAAGTCGCCCGGGTAGCCCTCATAGCCCTCCGCGATCACCTTCATGATCCAGGAGAGCCAGATGTAGGCGAGCACGATCGGCATGAGCACGCCGATCAGCAGCACGTACCCGCGGCCGACCTTGAAGGAGGAGACGGCGTTGAGGTGCGCCGTGATGCGGCGGGCCGAGCCCAGTGCGCCGGTGACCAGGAGCACCGACAGGAGCGCCGCGCCCACGATGCCGAAGTTGTTGGCGAACGCGTCCATGGTGTCGAGCATCTGCAGGCCCGTGGTGGTGGAGAACAGGGCGAGGGAGACCACCCCGGACAGGCCGATCACGACGATCGTGGCCGTCCAGCGGCCCCAGCCGAGCTTGTCCTTCACGGCGGAGATGACGACCTCGAGGATCGAGATCAGCGAGGTGAAGCCGGCGACCACGAGCGAGCCGAAGAACAGCACGCCGATCAGGGCGCCGAGCGGGGCCTGCGAGATCAGGGTGGGGAAGGCGATGAACGCCAGGCCGATGCCGCTGCCGGCCACCTCGGACACGGACACGCCGGAGGCCTGCGCCATGAAGCCCAGGGCGGAGAACACGCCGATGCCGGCTAGGATCTCGAAGCCCGAGTTGGAGAAGCCGACGACCAGGCCGGAGCCGGTAAGGTTCGTCCGGCGGTTGAGGTAGGAGGCGTAGGTGATCATGATGCCGAAACCGACGGACAGCGAGAAGAAGATCTGGCCGTAGGCGGCGATCCAGACGCCGGGGTCAGCGAGCGCGGCCCAGTTCGGCGTGAACAGGGCGTCCAGGCCCTGGGCGGCGCCCGGCAGGGTGAGGGCGATGCCGACGAGGATCAGGAACATCACGATGAGCAGCGGGATGCCGACCATCGAGGCCAGGGCCACGCCCCGGCGCACGCCGAAGCCCATGATGAGCAGCGTGATCACCCAGACGGCGAGCATGGGCCAGAAGACGCCCGAGACGAAGTCGAAGGACGGGGACGGGTCGTCGGCGACCCGCAGGTAGTCGCCCATGAGGAAGGTCTCCGGGTCCTCGCCCCACCGCTGGTCCACGGAGAACCAGGTGTACATGATCGCCCAGCCGATGATCGCGGCGTAGTAGATCCCGATGACGACGCAGATGAGCACCTGCCACCAGCCGACGGTCTCGGTCCACCGGGACAGGCGCCGGAACGCCAGAGGCGCGGAGCCGCGGAAGCGGTGGCCGATCGCGTAGTCGAAGAACAGCAGCGGGATGCCCGCCGTGAGCAGCGCGATCAGGTAGGGGATGACGAACGCGCCACCGCCGTTCTCATAGGCGACGTAGGGGAAGCGCCAGATGTTGCCGAGGCCCACGGCGGAGCCGATGGCCGCCAGGATGAAGGCCCACCGGCCGGTGAACTCCTCCCGGGTGCGCTTCGGCGCCGTGGCGGGCGCGGAGACGGTGCTGGACATGCAGGACCTCCGAGGGTCGGGGAAACTCGAGTGTGACGGATGCCACAATAGTCGACGCGGGCCGTTACCGGACAGTCCGGTCCGGAATGCGGGCGTCAGGCGCGTGGCGCGGCGCCGGCTCAGCCGCCCGGGACGCAGTCCCCCGAGGGGACCGTGGCTGTCATCCCCGGGGCCGCGGCGACGACGGGGGCGATGGTGTCCGCCGTCAGGGCGTAGCCGACGGCGTCCGAGCCCGGGGCCCGGGCGAACACCAGACCGGCCAGGTTCCCGGCGGCGTCCACCACCGGGCCGCCCGAGTAGCCGTGGCGGATGTCCGCCGCGAGGGTGTAGACGTCCACCATGCTCGCGGCCCCGGTCAGGACGTCGCCGAGCGGCACCTCGCCGACAGCCTGCACGGTCGCGGGGGTGGAGGCGAACGGGCCGCCGTCGGGGTACCCCAGGACGGAGGCCGACGCGCCGCCCGTCAGCTCGGCCCCGACCGGCATGACGGGCAGGTCCGCGTCGTCGACCGCCAGGACGGCGAGGTCGTGCGCCGTGTCCAGGTGGACGATCCGCGCCGCGTGCACGCCGCGGGCGCGGTCCGTCACGGTGGGGGCGTCCACGCCGAGGACCACGTGCGCGTTCGTGAGCACGCGGTCCGGGGCCACGGCCACGCCCGAGCCGCTCTGCACCTGGTTGCACTGCGCGGCCGTCCCGGTCAGCCGGACGACGGCGGCCGACGCCGAGGAGGCGGCGGGAGTCGAGGGGGCGGCCGTCGACGTCGACGAGGCGGGGGCGGTCGTCGTGGCCGACGGCGCGGCGGACGTGGACGACGAGGCCGCGGCGGCGTCGTCGGGCTCCTCGGGGGTCGCCGCGGCGGACGTCGCGGGCGGGGCGGACGGGGAGGAGGCGGCCGAGGGCAGACCCGGCGTCGCGGCCGGGGCCGGAGCGGCGCGGACGCCGTCGTCGGTCTCCGGGACGGGGGCGGGCAGCTCGAGCTCCGGCAGCACGTCCAGGTCGGCGACGGCGGAACGCGAGCGGGCGGCCCAGGCCAGGAGCGAGTCGGGCATCACGGTGTCCAGCGCTGCGATCACCCGCGAGCGGGTCACCTCACGGGTGACCGCGGTGGAGCCGGAGGCCGCGATGGAGAACGCCACGAGCCAGAGGACGAGGGCGCCCGCGAGACCGGTGGCGAGCGCGCCGAGCAGGCGGTCGACGAGTCGCAGCGCCGGCAGGTTCACGCGCAACCGGATCGCCTCGCCGATGGCGGCGCCCACGTACTGGCCCGCCGCCACGAGCACGACGAGGGTGGCGATCAGCGCGGCCCACCGCCACTGCGGCGCGGTGACGAACTTCGCCACCTCAGGCAGGGCGTAGAACGCGATCGCGGCGCCGCCGACCAGGCCGACGAGGTTGCCCAGCACCACCCACAGGCCGCGACGGTGACCCTGGACCAGGAGCATCGCGAGCGCGACGATGAGCAGGACGTCCAGCCACGTCAGACCCAGCGGCATGGGCGACCTCCTTCGGATGTGACGGCACCGGCCACGCACGGGGACGGCCCGCGCACCCGGTGGAGGATCCAGGGTATCGGCCCGCACTGGGGTATGGGGCACAATGGACGCCAGTGAACCGGGCGGCTCCTCCGCCGCGGTGTGAGGAACTGGCCACAGAGAGGACACGCACACATGGATCTCGAGGTTCTGCGGAAGGCTCCGCTGTTCACCAACCTGGACGACGAGGTGTTCGCCATCCTCACCTCGGAGCTGACCGAGGTCGAGCTCTCCCGCGGCGCGTCCGCGTTCCACGAGGGCGACCAGGGCGATCAGCTGTACGTGATCATGTCCGGCAAGATCAAGCTCGGCCGCACCGCCTCGGACGGCCGCGAGAACCTCGTGGCCGTGCTCGGCCCCGGCGAGATCTTCGGCGAAATGGCCCTGTTCAACCCCGCCCCGCGCAACGCCACCGCCACCGCGGTGTCCGCCACGCGCCTGGCCGGTCTGCGCCACGAGAACCTGCGCCGCGCCATCGCCTCGTCGCCGGACGTGTCGGTCCAGCTGCTCCAGGCCCTGGCCCAGCGTCTGTCCAAGACCAACGAGTCCCTGGCGGACCTGGTGTTCTCGGACGTGCCGGGCCGCGTGGCCAAGGCGCTCCTGGACCTCGCGGACCGCTTCGGCCGCCCGGCCGCGGACGGCCTGCTGGTGGCGCACGACCTCACGCAGGAGGAACTCGCCCAGCTGGTGGGCGCGTCCCGCGAGACCGTGAACAAGGCCCTGGCCGAGTTCGTCCAGCGCGGCTGGATCCGCCTGGAGAACCGCGCCGTGGTCATCCTGGACCTGCAGCGTCTGCGCCAGCGTTCGCGCTGACGCTCCCCGCCCTGGAGCGGGCCACCCCGGTCAGTCCCGGGTGGCCCGCTCCACCCGCATCCGGGGGGTGCCGTCGTCGCCGGCCTCGGTGACCAGGTGGTATTCCGGCACGGGGCCACGCCGGGCACAGGGCGTGACGGAGAGCAGGAAGGCGGCGGCCGTCCGGTGCGCCGCGACCCGACGCACGATCACCTGCGTCAGCGGGGTCGCCACCTGGTCGAAGGGTGCCGTGCCCTCCGCCCCGGCGGGTCCGGGCAGCCGCAGCGGGCCGGCCAGCGCGCGACACGCGGGCACCCACGCCTGGAGTTCGGGACCGGGTTCCTCGGATGCCGGCGCGGACTGCACCGGTGGGGTCGTCGTGGCGAACACGGCCGTGTCGAAACGTCGGTGGACGTGGGGCGCGGAATGCCAGCGCATGACGGGGCGCAGCAGGTCGGCGCGCAGTCCGAGGCCGCGCGAGGCCAGCAGATGGGGCAGACTCTCCGAGCCCTCCTCGAGGGAGCTGCGGCCCCCGCCCCAGGTCTCGACGCGCGCCGTGGACACGACGTCCGTGTCGGAGCGACCGGCGAGGAGCACTCCGGCCTCGTCGTGGAGCTCACGGACGGCGGCCACCACGTGCTGCCGCGCACGCCGCCGGTCCGTGGTCCCGAACGTGCGGGCCCACTGGGAGGGCTCGGGACCGTACCACGGGCAGGAGTCGGCGTCGGACTCGATGAGCGCGCCGCCGGGCAGACCCACGCGGCCGAGCGGGGTGCGTCCCGCGCGGTGACGGAGGAAGACCTCCGGGCCGTCGTCGCCGTCGCGTACGAGCACCACGGCCGACCCGGGCCGGGCCGGGCGCACCTGGCGGAAGCGCCGGTCCAGCCACTGGCGGGTGAGGTCCTCCTCCTGCTCCGGGACCGGCAGCAGCAGGCCGGCCGGATCAGCGGACACGGACGGTGATCTCCACCTCGACGGGAGCATCCATGGGCAGCACGGCCACGCCGACGGCGGAGCGCGCGTGGCGGCCGACCTCGCCGAAGATCTCGGCCAGCACGTCCGAGGCGCCGTTCACCACGCCGGGCTGACCGGTGAACGCGGGGTCGGAGGCCACGAAACCGACGACCTTGACGACCTGGGCGACCCGGTCCAGGTCGCCCAACAGCTCGTGCACCGCGGCCACCGCGTTCACGGCGCACACCCGCGCGAGCTCCTGGGCGCGTTCCGGGGTGACCTCCGCGCCCACCTTGCCAGTGGCGGGCAGGGCGCCGGCCACGAAGGGGAGCTGGCCGGAGGTCAGCACGAGGTCGCCGTCCCGCAGGGCCGGGACATAGGAGCCGACCGGCGCCGCGACGGCGGGTCGGTCGATGCCGAGCTCCGCGAGGCGGGCCGCGACTGCGCCGTCGCCCCAGGCGGGGGCCGAGGACTGCGCCGTCACGTTCACGCCGCCTTCGGACGCTTGAGGTAGGCCACGGGGTTGTTCCCCTCGGGGCCCGGGATCACCGTGACGAGCTCCCAGCCGTCCTCACCCCACTGGTCGAGGATCTGCTTGGTCGCGTGGATGAGGAGGGGGATCGTGGCGTACTCCCACTGCGTCTGCTGAGTCATGGGACCCACCCTAGCCACCGGCGCGGACCCCGGAAGAGGTCCCAGGTGCCCGCGCTACACTCGCGCCCATGGCCTCCCGCACGACCCGCTTCCCCGCGCCCTCGAGCGCCCCCGGCCGCCTCCTCGCCTTCGTGGGCCTGTCGGCGCTGGCTGGCCTGCTCGTGGCGGCCCTCCTGCTGCCCGTCGCGGGCCTGGCCGGTGTCGCCGCCGCGTCGGGTCGGGAGATGCTGGACGAGCTGCCGGACGAGCTGCCCGCGGAGCCGGTGTCCGTCCCGTCGCGCATCCTCTCGGAGGACGGTGAGGAGATCGCCGTCTTCTATGAGGAGAACCGCACCCCGGTCCCACTGGACAAGATCTCAAAGCACATGCAGCACGCGATCGTGGCCATCGAGGACGAGCGCTTCTACGATCACGACGGCGTGGACGCGCGCGGCCTCATTCGCGCGACCGTCAACAACGCCACCTCCGACTCCACGCAGGGCGCCTCCACCCTCACCCAGCAGTTCGTGAACAACATGCTGGTGAACGTGCAGCAGATCCGCGGCGACTCCCGCCTCACCCTCTCCGGCTCCAAGAACATCGCGGACAAGGTCAAGGAGATCAAGCTGGCCGTCGCCGTCGAGAAGCAGATGTCGAAGGACGAGATCCTCGAGGGCTACCTCAACATCGTGCTGTTCTCCGGCCGTGCCTACGGGGTCGAGGCTGCCTCGCAGTACGTGTTCGGCAAGTCCGCCGCCGACCTGGAGAGCTGGGAGGCCGCCACGCTGGCCGGCATGGTCCAGTCCCCCACCCGGTTCAACCCGGCCCGCAACCCGGAGGAGGCCACGGAGCGGCGCAACCTCGTGCTGAACGCGATGAAGGACAACGGCTACCTCTCCCAGGAGGAGTACGACCACGCCGTCGCCCAGCCGATGGAGGTGGTCATGGAGTCCCGCCCCTCGGGCTGCCTCTACGCCAAGTTCGGCACCTACTTCTGCGACTACGTGGAGCGGCAGATCCTCGCCGACCCCACGTTCGGCCCGGACGTCCAGTCCCGCCAGGCCCTGCTGGACCGCGGCGGACTCACCATCCGCACAACGATCGACTCGACGCTCCAGAAGGAGACCGAGAAGAACCTGCGCGCCTCGGTGCCCAACAACGAGTCGCTGGGCGCCGGCCACGCGCTCACCTCGGTGGAGGCCGGCACCGGCAACATCCGCACCATGGCCCAGAACACCGAGTACGCCATCCAGGACGAGCTCGGCCACACCTCGCTGAACTTCAACGTGGACAAGCAGTGGGGTGGCGGCCAGGGCTTCCAGGCCGGCTCCACGCTCAAGCCCTTCGTGGCACTGACGTGGCTGCGCAACGGCAACCGCCTGGTCGACTCCGTGGACGCCTCCCGGAACGTCTACCCCACGGGCACGCGGTTCGCTGCCTCGTGCCGCCCGGGCGGCTACACCACGATCGGCGGCACCTGGCAGTTCAAGAACGTGATCCCGGGCATGCTGCGGCAGGTGCGCGTGGACGAGGGCCTCTTCTGGTCGGTGAACACCCCGACCGTCGCCACCGCGTACCAGCTGGACCTGTGCGACATCACGAGCCTCACCACCCAGCTGGGCATCACCCGCGCCCTGGACAGCTCCCCGCTGCAGCCGGACGACCCGTCCTTCCTGCTCGGCAAGGACTCGGTGGCCCCGCTGTCCTTGGCCGGCGCGTACGCCGCCATCGCCGCGAACGGCCTGTACTGCGAGCCGCGCGCCATCCTGGAGGTCACGGACACCGTCGGCAACCAGTACGACGTCGCCGACCCTCAGTGCGACCAGGTCATCGACCCGGACCACGTCCGGGAGCTGATGCCGGTCCTGCGCCACATCGCCGGCTTCAACATCGCCGAGGAGGGCGCCGGCTACGAGTTCGGCGGCAAGACGGGCACGAACGACAACGTGTCCTCCACGTGGTTCGTCGGATTCACCAGCAAGCTGGCCACCGCCGTGTGGACCGGCCGCTACAACAACCTGAAGTCCATGACGGGCGAGACCGTCAACGGCGAGGTCCGCAACCCGTTCTACTCGACCTCCATCAACGGCCCGTCCTGGCTCGAGTACAACCAGTTGGCCAAGGAGAAGTTCCCGCCGGGTGAACTGCCCGAGTGGGACGGCCCGCAGTCGGAGGACCCGGGCGAGGCCGGCGAGCACCCGGACGGACGCCAGTTCCACATCGACGACCTGGACCGAGGCGGGCCGTTGCCCGAGGCGGTCCCGGGCTTCTGACCGCGATGCCCCCCGCCGCCTCCCCCACCCGCCGCATGCTCCGTTCCGCAGCGCCTGCCGCCGTCGGGATGGCCGCGACGGCGGGCCTCGGCCTGGCCTGGGGCCTCGCCGAGGCTGAGGCCCGGACGGTGCGCACGCACCGACTGGCCGTGCTGCCGGCCGGGTCGGCGCCGTTGCGGGTGCTGCACCTCTCGGACATCCACCTGCTGCCCCGGCACCGGGCCAAGCGGGCGTGGCTGCGCGGGCTGGATGCACTCGAGCCTGACCTCGTGGTCAACACGGGAGACAACGTGTCCGCCGCGGCGTCGGTGCCGCTCGTGCTCGACGCGCTCGGGCCGCTGCTGGCGCGGCCCGGCGTGTTCGTGCCCGGCTCCAACGACTACTACGCGCCCAAGGCGGCCAACCCCCTGCGGTACTTCGCGGGCCCCTCGCGCATGGACGCGGACCGGCCCCGGCTTCCCTCCGACGTCCTGTTCGGCGCGTTCCGCGCCGCCGGCTGGGCCGACCTGACGAACCGGGGCGCCGCTCTGGCCGTGCCGACCCGCGCCGGGACCACGCTCGAGGTCCTCGCCGCCGGCACCGACGACCCGCACCTCGGTCTGGACGCCTGGGCCGGCTTCCCCGGCTCCGCGCCCGACGACGGCGCCGGGCGGCCCGGCGACGACGGGCGGTTCCGGCTGGGCGTCACCCACGCCCCGTACCGCCGCGTGCTGGACGCCATGACCGCCGACGGCGCCGACCTGCTGCTCGCCGGCCACACCCACGGCGGGCAGGTGTGCGTGCCGTTCCTCGGCGCGCTCGTCACCAACTGCGACCTGCCCCGCCGACAGGCCTCCGGGGTCTCGACGTGGACGGCCGCGGGGCGGACCGTCCCCCTCGAGGTGTCGGCCGGCCTGGGGACCGCGCCGTCCGCGCCCGTGCGGTTCGCGTGCCGGCCCGAGGCCGTGGTGCTGGACCTGGTCCCGCGGGGCTGAGCCGCCTGTCCCGTCCGCGGCCGCGGGTACAGTGGAGCCCCGTGACCCGCGCCACCTCTCCCGCCGCCTCGTCCCTGCGTGACGCCCTGGGCGGGATCGCACCGTACCTCGAGGGCGTGCGGGCGCGCTGGGTGCTCGGGCTCGCCTCGGCCACGGCGGCGGGCCTCGTGGCCCTGGCCATCCCGCAGGTCATCCACCTGCTCGTGGACACCGTGTTCACGCAGACTGTGCTCGCCGGGCCCTCCTCCCCCGACTCCCGCGCGGACGTGTGGCGGGCCGCCGGCCTGCTCACCGTGCTCGGCCTCGCCGAGGCCGCGTTCATCGGCCTGCGCCGGTACTTCATCCTCCCGCCGGCCGCCGGGGTGGAGAACCGGGCGCGCATCGCCCTGTTCGAACGGCTCCAGCGCCTGCCGGTGGCGTTCCACGACGCGTGGCCCTCGGGGCAGCTGCTCTCCCGGGCCCAGGGCGACCTCTCGCTGCTGCGGCGGTGGATCGCGTTCGGCTCGGTCATGCTCGTGGTGGACGTGGTGACCATCGCCGTCGGCCTCGTCCTGCTGTTCCTGCTGTCCTGGCAGCTGGCCCTGCTCTACCTCGCCGCGGCCGTGCCGATCATGTGGGCGTCGTTCGGGTTCCGCAACGACTTCCGCGCCGCGTCCCGGCTCTCCCAGGACCAGGCCGGGGACCTCGCCACGTCCGTCGAGGAGTCGGTGCACGGCATCCGCGTCCTCAAGGCGTTCGGCCGCGGCGCGCACGCCCTCGACGGCTTCCGCGGGCGCGCCCGCACGCTGCAGGGCACCGAGGTGCACAAGGCCTCGGTGCTGGCCCGGTTCATCGCGCTCATCGTGGCCCTGCCGGAGACGGTGCTGGGCCTGGGCCTCGCCCTGGGCCTGTGGCTCGTGGCGACCGGGGAGCTGACAGTGGGCGCGCTCGCCGCCTACTTCGCCACCGCGGCCGTGCTGGCCGGGCCGGTCGAGTCGGTGGGCCAGCTGATGGGCATGACGCTCTCGGCCCGCACGGCGATCGACCGCCACGTGGACGTCCTCGCCACGCCCGTGGACATCGCCTCGCCCACCGGGGAGGCCGCCGTCGTGCCCCCGGCCACCGGCGCGCTCGCGTTCCGCGGGGTGCGCTTCCGCTGGCCGGACGCGGACCCGGGGCGCGGGGAGCGCGACCTGCTCGACGGCGTCGACCTCGAGCTGGTGCCCGGCGAGACGATGGCCCTGGTCGGCGCGACCGGCGCCGGCAAGTCGACGCTGCTGCAGCTGGTCCCCCGGCTGCTCGACGTCACGGCGGGCTCCGTCTGCGTGGACGGGGTGGACGTGCGCCGGATGCCGCTCGAGGAGCTGCGCCGGCGGGTGTCCGTGGCGTTCGAGGACGCCACGCTGTTCTCCGCGACCATCCGGCAGAACGTGCTGCTCGGCGCCCCGGCGGACGTGCTCGCGGACGGCCTCCACTCCCCCGCGGCGGACGCCCTGCTCGACCTCGCGCTCGAGACCGCGCAGGCGGGCTTCGTGGCGGACCTGGCGGACGGCGTCGAGACCGAGATCGGCGAGGAGGGCCTCAGCCTCTCCGGCGGACAGCGCCAGCGGATCGCCCTCGCCCGCGCGATCGCGGCGCGCCCGGACGTGCTCGTGCTGGACGACCCCCTCTCCGCCCTCGACGTGCGCACCGAGGAGGCCGTGACCGCGCGCCTGCGCGAGGTCCTCGACGGGACGACCACCCTGATCGTGGCGCATCGTCCCTCCACCGTGGCCCTGGCGGACCGGGTCGCGGTGCTGGCGGACGGGCGGATCGAGGACGTGGGGACGCACCCCGAACTGCTGGCCCGCAGCGCCGTGTACCGGCACATCATCTCGAGCCGACCGGAGGAGCAGGCATGAGCGCCGCCGACGTGAGCCGCGTGCGCGGCGTGGGGGCCGAAGAGGACCTCGACTACACCCGCGCGGAGCGCCGCCACATCCGGCGCCGGTCCTTCCGGCTGCTCGGCGAGCTCGCGCGGCCGGTCCGGGGGACGCTGCTGCTCACCGTGGTCTTCGTGCTCGTGTCCAACGCGGCGCGGGCGGCCGGGCCGCTGATCATCGCCTGGGCGATCGACGCGGAGCTGCCGCGCGTCGTCGAGGCCGTGCGGGCCGACGAATCCGTCTGGCCCATCCTCGTCCCCGTGGGCGGGGCGTACGTGGCGGCGGCCCTCATCTCCGGCGGCCTCCTGGGGGCGTACACGTGGCTCACCGCGCGGGCGAGCCAGGCCATGCTGCTGAGCCTGCGGCTGCGCGTGTTCCGGCACACGCAGCGGCTGAGCCTCGGCTTCCACGAGCGGTACACGTCCGGGCGGGTGATCTCGCGGCAGACCTCGGACCTGGAGGCGCTGCGGGAGCTGCTGGACCAGGGCGTGTCCTCGCTCGTGTCCGGGCTGATGTTCATGTCGTTCACCGCGGCGTCCATCCTGCTGCTGGACCCGCCGTCGTTCCTCGTGCTGCTGGGTGCGGCCGTGCCGGTGGCGATCGTGACGCGCTGGTACCAGGTGCGGTCCGAGGAGGCGTACCGGCGGTCGCGGGTGTCCTCGGCGCGGTCGATCGTGCACTTCGTGGAGACCATGACCGGCATCCGCGCGGTCCAGGCCTTCCGGCGGGAACGGGACAACGACGCGCGGTACCGCGACTTGGCCACGGCCTACCGGGACGACATGGTGGCCACGCTCAACCTGTTCGGCATCCTGCAGCCGGTGCTCGTGGCGACGGGCAACCTGACGGTGGCGGCGCTGCTCGTGACCGGGGGCCTGCGCGTGCTCGACGGCGACCTCGAGGTGGGGGTGCTCGTGGCGCTCCTGCTGGCCGGACGGCGCGTGTTCCAGCCCATGGAGATGGTGGCGATGTTCTACTCGTCGCTGCAGTCCGCGACGGCGGCGCTCGAGAAGGTCTCCGGCCTGCTCGAGGAGGAGCCCACCGTGGTGGAGGCCGCCGAGCCCACGCCGCTGCCCGGGGCCGACGCTCCGGGGACGGGCGTGGCGTCCGGGCGGGTGGAGTTCCGGGACGCGGTGTTCAGCTACGGACCGGACCGGGTGGTGCTGCCGGAGTTCGACCTCGTGATCCCGGCCGGGCAGACCGTGGCCGTGGTGGGCCAGACGGGTGCGGGCAAGTCGACGCTGGCCAAGCTCATCGCCCGGTTCTACGACGTCTCTGCCGGCTCGCTGACGCTGGACGGGGTGGAGCTGCGCGAGCTCAGCCAGGCGGATCTGCGGCGCAACGTGGTGATGGTGACCCAGGAGGCGTTCCTGTTCTCCGGGTCGATCGCGGAGAACATCGCCCTCGGCCGGCCCGACGCCACCGAGGCCGAGATCCAGGCGGCCGCCCGGGCGGTGGGGGCGCACGACTTCATCCTGGGGCTGCCCGAGGGCTACGCGACCGACGTCGCCAAGCGCGGCGGGCGGCTGAGCGCGGGACAGCGGCAGCTCGTGTCGTTCGCGCGGGCGTTCCTCGCGGACCCCGCCGTGCTGATCCTGGACGAGGCGACGTCGTCGCTGGACCTGCCGAGCGAGCGACTCGTGCAGGCCGGGCTGGAGCGGCTGTTGGGGAACCGGACGGCCCTGATCATCGCCCACCGGCTCAGCACCGTCGAGACCGCCGACCGGGTGCTCGTGATGCACGACGGCCGGATCGTCGAGGACGGCAGCCCCGCCGAGCTGGTGGCGGCCGACGGGCGGTTCGCGGCGCTGCACCGGGCCTGGGAGGACTCGCTCGCCTGACGGGTGGCGCGCCCGACGCGCTTTCGAACGTGGCAGAGGGCCTACCCCACGTTCGAAAGTGCGGGTCAGGCGTCGAAGGGGCGGCCCGTCAGGCGCTCGTACGCCTCCACGTAGCGGTCGCGGGTCTTGGCCACGACGTCGGCGGGCAGCGCCGGCGGGGCCTCCCCGCTGGTCTTGTCCCAGCCGGAGTCGGGGCCCGTGAGCCAGTCGCGGACGAACTGCTTGTCGAAGCTCGCCTGGGGGCGGCCGGGCTCGTAGTCCTCGGCGTCCCAGAACCGGGAGGAGTCCGGGGTGAGGACCTCGTCGCCCAGCACCACCTGGCCGGTGGCCGGGTCCACACCGAACTCGACCTTCGTGTCCGCCAGGATGATGCCGGCCTCGCGGGCGATCGCCTCGGCGCGGGCGTACAGGTCCAGGGTGAGGAACCGCAGGCGCTCGGCGGCCTCGGTGCCCACGCGCTCGACCATCTGCTCGAACGTGATGTTCTCGTCGTGCTCGCCGACCTCGGCCTTCGCGGACGGCGTGAAGATCGGCGGGTCGACCCGCGAGCCGTCCACGAGCCCGGCGGGCAGCGGCAGGCCGGCCACCGTGCCCGACGCGCGGTACTCGGCCAGGCCGGACCCTGTCAGGTAGCCGCGGGCGATGCACTCCACGGGGAACATGTCCAGGCGCTTGACGACCATCGCCCGCCCGGCCACGGCCGCGGGCACGTCCGTGCCCACCACATGGTGCTCGACCGGCTCGGCGTGGGCCCCGTTGTAGCCCTCGGCCAGCTTCTCGAACCACCACAGGGTCAGCCGGGTGAGGATGGTGCCCTTGTCCGGGATCGGCGGCTCCAGCACGTGGTCGTAGGCGCTGATCCGGTCGGAGGCCACCACGAGCAGCGTCGCGGACCGTCCCGGCTCGGCGTCGGCGGGCTCGTACAGGTCCCGCACCTTGCCCGAGTAGACGTGCCGCCAGCCCGGCAGCCAGAGGGCCTCGGCCCCCGTGAACCCCACGCGCTCCCCGCTCACTTCGCTCCCCCCGTCCCGGGCACGGTGATCTCGCCGCGCTCGGCCTTGAGTCCGATGTCCGTGCGCCACTGGGCCCCGTCGAACCGGATCCGCTCGACGCCCGCGTAGGCGCGCTCACGCGCCTGGGCCAGGTCCGCCCCGCGCCCGACGACGGCCAGCACCCGGCCGCCCGCCGTCACCACGTCCTCACCGGACGCCGCGGTGCCGGCGTGGATCACGTGCACGCCCTCGAGGGCGGCCGCGTCGGCCAGCCCGGTGATCACGTCGCCCGTCGAGGAGGAGGCCGGGTAGCCGGCCGAGGCCATGACCACGTCCACGGCGACGTCGTCGCTCCACTCGAGCCGACGGTCCGCGCCGAGCCGGCCGGCCGCGGCGTCGGCGAGCAGCCCGCCCAGGGGTGTCTCGAGGCGGGCGAGCACGGCCTGGGTCTCGGGGTCGCCGAAGCGCACGTTGAACTCGATGACCTCCACGCCCTTGGCGGTCACGGCCAGGCCACAGAACAACACGCCCGTGAACGGGGTGCCGCGGCGGGCCATCTCGGCGAGCACGGGGCGGGCCACCCGGTCCATGACCTCGTCCGTGAAGCCCTCGGGCAGCCACGGCAGCGGCGTGTACGCGCCCATGCCGCCGGTGTTGGGGCCGGCGTCGCCGTCGTGGATGCGCTTGAAGTCCTGCGCGGGGGTGAGGGCGACGGCGTCCTCGCCGTCGCAGATCACGAAGAGGGATACCTCGGGGCCGTCCAGGAAGTCCTCGATCACCACGGTGCCGCCGGCGGCGAAGCAGGCCTCGGCGTGGGCGAGGGCCTCGGCGCGGTCGGAGGTGACCACGACGCCCTTGCCCGCGGCCAGGCCGTCGTCCTTGACGACGTGCGGGGCGCCGAACTCATCGAGGGCGGCGGCGGCCTCCGCGGCGGTGGTGCACACGCGGGAGCCGGCGGTGGGCACGCCCGCGGCGGCCATGACCTCCTTGGCGAAGGCCTTGGACGCCTCGAGCTGCGCGGCCGCCTGCGAGGGGCCGAACACGGCGAACCCGGCCTCGCGCAGGGCGTCGGAGACGCCGGCGGCCAGCGGGGCCTCGGGACCGACGACGACGAGGTCGGCCCCCAGCTCGCGCGCGAGCTCCACGACGGCGGCCGGGTCGGTGGCCTCGACGGCGTGGAGGGTGGCCAGGTCGGCCATGCCGGCGTTGCCGGGCGCCGCGTGGAGGGCGCTGACCTGCGGATCACGGGAGAGGGCGGTGAGCAGCGCGTGTTCGCGGCCGCCGTTGCCGAGCACAAGGGTCTTCACGAGCCTCAAGCCTACGCGGTGGCCCTGGCCCGGTCCGGCCCGTGGCCCCTACGGTGGAGCGCATGACGATGCCTCCCCTCCACCACGGTCAGCCCGGCGACGACCGTGATCCCCGTGACCCCCGCCACCGGCCCGGTGCGGGGCTGGGACCCGGGCTGCGAACGGCCTGGACGTTCGTCGGCGTGATGTTCACGTGCGCCCTGATCGTCTTCTGGACGCTGCGGGGGCTGGGCGTCCAGCGCGGCGACCTCAGCCTGCCCGCCGCGCTCGGCGTGCTGGCGCTGGCCGCCGTCGCCGCGGCGGTGATCACCCGGTACGTGCGGCGCCGCTGAGCAGGACCGGGTCCGCGGGGGTCGGCCGCCCCGGCCTGTCGGTCAGCGGATGATGCGCCGTCGCCGGGCCTCGTCGACGGCGCGGGTGCGGTTGTCCACGCCGAGCTTCTGGAAGATGTGCACCAGGTGCGTCTTCACGGTGGCCTCGGAAATGAACAGCTCCTTCGCGGCCACCTTGTTCGTGGCGCCCCGCGCGATCAGCTCGAGCAGCTCGATCTCCCGCTCGGACAGCACCTCGGAGCCGCCGGACATGCGCCCCATCAGCGTGGCCGCGACCTGCGGGGCCAGCGCCTTGTGCCCCGCCGCCGCCTGCCGCACCGCCGAGGCGATCTCCTCGCTCGGGGCATCCTTGAGCAGGTAGCCGGCGGCGCCCGCGTTCACGGCCGCGAGGATGTCCGCCTCCGTGTCGAAGGTCGTCAGGATGAGCACCTGCACCCCCGGCCACCGCTCCCGCACCGCGCGGGTGGCGGTCACGCCGTCCATGCCCGCGCCCATCTGCAGGTCCATGAGCACGACGTCCACCGCGGGCTCGCCCGCCTCCAGGACGCCGATCGCCTCCGCCCCGTCGGCGGCCTCGGCCACCACGGTCAGGTCCGGGTGCGCTTCGACAACGGCCCGCACCCCCGCCCGCACCACGGGGTGGTCGTCCACCAGCATCACGCACACGTTCATGCGGTCTCCTCGCTCTCGGTCTCCTCGGGATCCGCGCCCCGGCCGGCCCCGGCGGCGACCAGCGGCACCCGCAGCGCCACCACGGTGCCCTCGCCAGGGGCCGACTCGACGGTGGCCTCGCCGCCCACCGCCGCGAGGCGCTCGCGCACGCTCGCCAGTCCCACGCCGGTCCCCGCCCCCGGGTCGGCGCCGGAGGCTCCGGCCCGGGCGTGGGCCGCGACGACGGCCGGGTCGAACCCCGCGCCGTCGTCGGCCACGTCCACCGTCAGCTCGTCGCCGAGGTAGCCCAGCGTGACGCGGGCGCGGCGGGCGCCCGCGTGGGCGCCGACGTTCGCCAGGGACGCCTGCACGGCCCGCAGCACGGCGGTCTCCACGGCCTCGGCGACCGCGACCGGCTCGCCCACGACCTCGACGTCCGCGGCCACGGGCGTCCCGGCGGCGGCCTGCCGGTCGGCGAACCCGGTGACCGCGCGCTCGAGCGCCTCGACGAGGGACGGCGCCCCGGTGCCGCGCAGGTCGCGGACGAAGCGGCGGGACTCGGCGAGGTTCTCGGCGGCCGTGGCGCGCACGGTCTCCATGCGCTGCCGGGCCAGGGCAGGGTCGGCGGCGTCGAGCGCGTCCTGGGCCGCGCGTGAGACCAGCACGATCGAGGCCAGCCCCTGGGTGAGGGTGTCGTGGATCTCGCGGGCGAGCCGCTCCCGCTCGGCGCTCACCCCCGCCCGGTGCTCCGTGCGCGCGAGCTCCGCCTGCGCAGCGCGCAGCTGCTCGGCCACGGCCCGCTGGCGCTCGGACTCGGCGTGCAGGGCGCGGTACGCCCCGGAGAGCACCACGGCCACGGCGGCGCCCACCAGCGGGCCGATCACGGCCGGCACCCGCACGCCGCCGGCGCCCGCCGCCATCCCGGCCACCACGACGGCGGCCATCGCCACCACCAGCGCGGGCCCGACCACGTGGCGCACCCACGCCTGCCGGGCCACCCGGTCGACCACGTGCAGGACGACGAAGAAGAGGGGGAAGGCGACCCACGCGAAGTCGCCGTGGTGGCCCACGAGCAGGCCCCACAGCAGCAGCACCAGGGCCAGCCAGGCGACCGCCGGACCGCGGCCGACGTCGTCGCCCCGGGCCCACCGGCGCCGCTCCAGCACGGTCCCGGCCAGGTAGACGCCCGCCAGCGCGGCGGTCAGCAGCACCAGGGTGGTGGCCGGGAACGGACCGGACGCGTCCGGGGACCGGTCCGCGAGCGCGCGCGCCAGCCCCACGGTGAGCAGTGCGGCGAACGTGACGTGCAGGGCCACGCGCAGGCCGGCGAGCACGGCGGTGGTGCCGGTCTCGGTGGGCGCGGGGGGCACGGCGGCGCGGGGGGCGACGGACATGGCTCCACCCTAGGGCGCGCCCCGGACGCGACAACGGCCCGATGCCCCGGGGTCGCGCCGCTGCGCCGCCGGGATCAACCATTCGGTTGACCGGGTCCAGCCGCCGCGGGCGATGTGGCGACCCCTCCCCGCGCGAGACCGTGGAGGCAACCTCAGGACAGACCTCGTCAGGAAAGGACGCGCCCCGTGTTCCTCGCACTCCGCGACCTCCGCTTCGCCACCGGACGGTTCGCTCTCATGGGCTCCGTGGTGGCCCTCATCAGCCTGCTGCTCGTCATGCTCTCCGGCCTCACGGCCGGCCTGGGCGGGCAGAACACCGCCGCGATCGACCGCCTCGGCGAGCAGGGCGTGCAGCGTCTGGTCTTCGGCGGCGCGGCGGGCCAGGAGCCCACCGCGTCGTTCACCCAGTCCGAGTTCACCGTGGCCCAGCGCGACGCGTGGGCGGCCACGGACGGCGTGGCCTCCGTCGAGCCGCTCGGTGTGAGCCAGGGCCGGGCCATCGGCCTCGAGCACCCCGTGGACACGGACCCGCAGGGCCGCGCGGACGTGTCCGGCGAGCCCACCACCGGCGTGGCCACCACCGCGTTCATCGGTCTCACCCCGGGCGGCTCCGACGCGCCGGCCGGCGTCGAGCCCGGGCAGATCGTGCTCAGCCAGGACGTGGCCGACTCCCTCCACGCGCAGGAGGGTGACGCCGTCGCGGTCTCCGGCTTCGTCTACACCGTGGCCGACGTCGTGCCGACCGAGTACTACTCCCACTCCCCCGTGACGTGGCTGGCGCTCGAGGACTGGAACGCCATCTCGCACACCGCCGACGACGCGGTGCTCGGCACCGCCGGCCTGGTGCGCTTCGACGCCGGCGCCGACGTCGACGCCGTGGCCGCCGCCGGCGACGACGCCGCGGGCACCGTCGCCGAGACCGTGAAGGGCTCCTACGCCGCCCTGCCCAGCTACCGGTCCGAGAACGGCTCCCTGATGACCATGCAGGGCTTCCTGTACGGCATCTCGGCGCTCGTGGTGATCGCGTTCCTGTCCATCTGGACGGTGCAGCGCACCCGCGACATCGCGGTGCTCAAGGCCCTCGGCGGCTCGAACGGCTGGGTGCTGAAGGACTCGCTCGCGCAGGCCGCGTTCGTGCTCGTCGGCGGCGTGGCCGTGGGCACCGGGCTGGCCACCGTGATCGGCGCGTTCGCGGGGCGGGCCGTCCCGTTCGAGCTCTCGTGGGCCACCACCGCGGTGCCCGCCGCCGGGGTCCTCGTGCTCGGCATGCTCGCCGCCGTCGTGGCGGTCTACCGCGTCACCCGGATCGACCCGCTGGTCGCCCTTGGCGGCAACTGACCGCCCCGACGACGGCGCCGCCCGGCGCCGTCGTCCCCCTCGGCTCCGCCTCGCCCCCGCTTGGAGAAAGGACCTCCCCATGACCACCCTCACCGCCCCGCAGGCCGACCTCGACGCCCTCCGCACCCCGGCCGCCGCGGCCGCCCACCGCGTCGCCGGCGAGCGCCCTGTCGCCGCGTCCGACGCCACCCCCGCGCTGTCCGTGCGCGACCTCGTCCTGGAGTACCCGGACGGCGAGCGCGGCGTGCTGCGCGCCCTGGACGAGGTGAGCCTGGACCTGCTCCCCGGCACCTTCACCGCGATGGTCGGCCCGTCCGGCTCGGGCAAGTCCTCCCTGCTGGCGGTGGCCGCGGGCCTCGTGACGCCCACCTCCGGCAGCGTGTCCGTGGCCGGTCGCGAGATGGCCGGGCTGTCCCGGAAGGAGCGCACCGCGCTGCGCGGCCAGGAGATCGGCATGATCTTCCAGCAGCCGAACCTCATCCCGTCCCTCACCGCGGCCGAGCAGCTCGAGCTGACCGTGCACCTGGACCGCGACGCCACCCGCGCCGACCGCAGGGCCGCCAAGGCCCGGGCCCTGGAGCTGCTCGAGCGTGTGGACCTGGCCGACCAGGCCGGCAAGCGCCCGCACCAGCTCTCGGGCGGTCAGCGGCAGCGCGTGAACATCGTGCGCGCGCTGATGGCCTCGCCGACGCTGCTGCTCGTGGACGAGCCCACCTCCGCGCTGGACCGCGAGCGCTCGGCCGCCGTCGTGGACCTGCTGGGCACGCTGACCCGCGAGGAGCAGGTGGCGACGCTCATGGTCACGCACGACCACGAGTTCCTCTCCGCCACGGACCGCACCCTGACCATGGTGGACGGGCGGCTCTCCGCGGAGTGAGCCGGTGATGCCGCCGGACCTGACCCGGCCCACCGGCCCCGGACGCCCGGCGCGTCCGGGGCCCTCGCTACCCTGGACCGCATGACCCACGCCACCGTCGCCCCCACGGGCGAGACCTTCGCCCTGTCCGATGCCGTCGAGCTCGTGGAGACCGTCCGCAACGGCTTCGTCGAGTCCCGCACGGCGGGCGCCGCCGTCGTGACCGGCCCCGACGGGCGGGTGCTGGCCGCCCTCGGCCCCGCAGACGCGCTGATCTACCCGCGCTCCACGCTGAAGCCGTTCCAGGCCATCGCGTCGCTGCGCCACGGGGCGGCGCTGGAGGGCGAGGCCCTGTCCATCGCGTGCGGCTCGCACCGGGGCACGCTCCGGCACCAGGCGCTGGCCGAGCGCATGCTCGCGGACGCCGGCCTCGACGCGTCCGCCCTGCAGTGCCCGCCGGCCTGGCCCGCGGACACCTCCGAGGTGGTCGCCCAGGTCCGCCGCGACGGCGAGGCCGCCGCCGCCACCCCGCTGGCCTTCAACTGCTCCGGCAAGCACGCCGGCTTCCTCGCGGCCTGCGCGGCGTCCGGGCACGACGTCGCCACGTACCTCGACCCGGCGCACCCGCTGCAGCGCGAGGTGGACGCGGTGATCGCCGAGTACTGCGGCGAGCCGGTGGCCCACACCGGTGTGGACGGCTGTGGCGCCCCGGCCGCCGTCATCTCGCTGGCGGGCCTGGCCCGCGGCATCGGGCGGGTCGCCGCGGCGCCCGGCCGCGCCGACGCGGATCCGCACGCGGCCGCCGTCGCCACGGCGATGCTCGAGCACCCGTGGGCCGTCCACGGGGAGACGAGCTCCAACACCGTGGTGATGCGCGAGCTCGGCCTGCTCGCCAAGGTGGGCGCGGACGGCGTCCTCGTCATGGCCGCGCCGGACGGCACGGCCGTGGCCGTCAAGGCGCTCGACGGCGGCACGCGGGCCGGCGACCTGGTCGCGCTCGCGCTGCTGGCCCGGTTCGCCCCGGACCACGTGGACCGGGCGACGCTGCCGGGCGTGCTGGCCGCCGTCG
>NZ_JASDCZ010000119.1:0-6937 GCF_030407635.1 Micrococcus sp. APC 4021 | reverse complement strand
GGGCGCGCCGCGTGGGCCCGGCTGCTGCGGGTGGCGCACCTGGTGACACCCAACCTGCCCGAGCTGGCCCGGCTGACCGGGCGGGACGCGACGGACTGGGACGCCGCCCTCGACGCGGCGCGGGGCCTGGCCGCCGAGCACGGGGTGACGGTGCTGCTCAAGGGCGGGCACCTGGACGAGACCGAGGCGCCCGAGGCCGCAGCGGCGGAGGTGCCGGACGCCGTCGTGCGCGTGGGCGGGGCCGTGCACGAGGTGCGCGGCCCGCGCGTGACGACCCGCGCCTCGCACGGCACCGGCTGCACCCTCTCCTCGGCCCTGGCCACGCTGGCCGGGGCGGGCCTGAGCTGGGAGGACGCACTCGAGCGGGCCAAGCCGTGGCTGGCCGACGCGATGCGGGCGGGGGAGGCGCTCGCGGTCGGGGACGCCTCGCGGCCGACGTGGCACGGGCCCGTCGACCACGGTCATGCGCAGCGGGGCTGAGGGCGGGACCTCCGGGCTTCGACACGTTCGAGGCGGGAAATCCGGCGAATACGCACCTCGGGACGTCCCATGAGGTCGATTTCCCGCCTCGAATGCCGGTGACCCGGACCTCCCGCTCCGCTCGAGCGTCCGGGTCCGCAGAACCCAGAAGAGCCGGACCACCGTGTCGCCACGGGGGTCCGGCTCTGTTCGCTCGTGCCCCCGGCAGGATTCGAACCTGCGGCCTTCTGCTCCGGAGGCAGACGCTCTATCCCCTGAGCTACGGAGGCGGGGGTCGCGACGCGTCGAGCGCGTTGCGGACTCGTCGACTCTACACCATCAGGACGGCCCGTCCGTGACCTCCCCGCGGGGCGCGTCAGCCGGGCAGGCCCGCGCGCAGGGTCCGGGCCGCGGCCTCGGGGTCCTCGGCCTGCGTCACGGCGCGGACCACCACGATCCGTTCCGCCCCGGCCGCGCGGACCTCGGGCAGCCGGTCCGCGTCGACGCCGCCGATGGCGAACCACGGCCGCGCCCCCGCCGGGTCCTCCGCGTCCAGGCGTGCGGCGAGGGTCGGCAGTTCCAGTCCGACGGCGGCCCGGCCCGGCTTCGTGGGCGTCGCCCACACCGGCCCCGTGCAGAAGTAGTCCAGGCCGTCCTCCGCGCGGGCGCCGCGCACCTGCGCCTCGGTGTGGCACGAGCGGCCGAGCACCACGTCCGGGCCCAGCAGGGCGCGGCACTGCGCGGTGGTCAGGTCGGTCTGGCCCGTGTGGAACACGTCCACCCCGGCCAGGGCGGCGACGTCGGCGCGGTCGTTGGCGGCCGAGAGCGCCCCGTGCTCCCGGGCCAGCGGGACGAGCGTGGCGAACGCGGCCAGCTCGACCGCCACGTCCACGGCCTTGTCCCGCACCTGGATCACGTCTACTCCGCCGCGGAACGCCGCCGCGCAGAAGTCGGCGAACGCGGCCGTGTCGAGCGTGCCGTCCGGGCGCAGGAACCGCTGCAGGTCGGTGCAGACGTACAGCCGGGAGGCGGCGAGGCGGGCGCGGCGGCGCGCGCCGGGGCCGGTGCCGCCGTCGTCGCGGCCGGCCGCGGTCATCAGGAGCGGATCGGGGGAGTGCATGCGCCCACTGTGGCAGACTGGCCGCTGTTCCATGGGAGCCCGGGCCGCACACGCCGGGCTGAGAGGGCCGCAGGGGCGCACCGCGCCGGCGCGGCCGACCATCACCACTCGATGCGGGTCATGCCGCCGTGAGGAGGACCGGTCCGTGCACGTGGCCGTCGTCGGGGCCGGGATCATCGGCCTCACCGCCGCCGTGCGTCTGCGTGCCGCAGGCCACGCCGTCACCCTGATCGCCCCCGAGCTGGACGCCGCCGGGCGCCCGCACGCCGTGGCCGGGGCCACCCACGCCGCGGCGGGGATGCTCGCGCCGCTCGCCGAGACCCAGTTCAGCCAGGACGACCTCGCCCCGCTGCTGCAGGCCGGCTGGGAGGCCTACCCGGCCCTCGTGGACCTGCTCGCCGCCTTCACCGATGTGGAGACGGGCTTCCTCGCACAGGGCGCCTGGATCGTGGCCGCGGACCCCTCGGACGCCCGCGCCTGGGACCACGTGCTCGAGCACGCCTCGATCCTCGGTCGCCGGGTCGAGCCCGTCTCCGTCCGCGCGCTGCGCCGCGCCGAGCCCGCCCTGGCCCCGGGCCTGGCCGCCGGCTTCGACGCCCCGGACGACCATCAGGTGGACCCGCGACGGCTCGCCGCCGCCTGCGTCGCCGCCCTGCGCGCCGAGACCGGACCCGACGGCGGCCCGCTCCCGGTCGGCGCCGGACCCGCCGCCCGGTTCGTGGCCGGACGCGTCACCGCCGCCGGCCCGGAGGGCGAGGGGGTGCGCCTCACGCTGGCCGACGGGGGCGTCCTCACCGCCGACGGCGCGGTCCTCGCCGCGGGCCTGGGCCACCGCGGGATCGGCGGCGCGGCCACCGCCGTCGAGGTCCCGCTGCGCCCCGTCCACGGCGACGTGCTGCGTCTGCGGGTGCGCCCCGAGCAGCTGCTGCCGGGGGAGTCGCACCTGATCACCCGCACCGTCCGCGGCCTCGTCCACGGGCGCCAGGTCTACCTCGTGCCCCGCGCGGACGGCACCCTCGTGGTCGGCGCCTCGGCCCGCGAGGACGGCCTGGCCGGCACCTCCGCCGGGGCCGTGCTGGACCTGCTCGCCGACGCCGCCGCGATCCTGCCCGCCGTCCGCGAGTGCGAGCTCGTCGAGATCACCACCGCCGCCCGCCCCGGCACCCCCGACGACGCCCCGCGCGTGCTCGCCGTGCCCGAGGCCCCGGGCGCCGTCGTCGCCACCGGCTTCCACCGTCACGGGATCCTGCTCGCCCCCTGGGCGGCAGGGCGGATCCTCGAGCTGCTGCACGCCCGCCTGAAGGAGATCGCATGAGCACCCTCACCCTGACCCTCAACGGAGAGCCCGCCGAGCTGGCCGTGGCCACCGTCCGCGACGTCGTCGCGCACGTCACCGGGCGCGCGATCGGCGACGACGGCGCCGCCGCGGACGGGCGGCGGCTCGGCGTGGCCGTGGCGGTCGGCGGCGAGGTCGTGCCCCGGTCGGCCTGGGCCACCCGGGCGCTGGCCGCCGGGGACGAGGTCGACGTCGTCACCGCGGTGCAGGGGGGCTGAGCGATGGCCGAGCACCGCACCCCGCCCGCCGCCCCCGCGATCCCGCCGCTGCGGATCGGCGGCTACGACCTGGCCTCCCGGCTCATCATGGGCACGGGCGGCATCACCGACCTCACGGCGCTCGAGGGCGCCCTCGTCGCCTCCGGCACCACGCTCACCACCGTGGCGCTGCGCCGCTGGTCCGCGGACACCCGCGACGGCCTGGTCGCGCTGCTGGACCGCCTCGGCATCGACGTGCTGCCCAACACCGCCGGCTGCTACACCGCCCGGGACGCCGTGCTCACCGCCCGGCTCGGCCGTGAGGCGCTCGAGACCGACCTCGTGAAGGTCGAGGTCATCGCCGACGAGCGCACCCTGCTGCCCGACGTCGTCGAGACCCTCGAGGCCACCGAGCGGCTCGCCGCCGACGGCTTCACCGTCCTGGCCTACACCTCGGACGACCCCGCCATGGCGCTGCGTCTCGAGCAGGCCGGCGCCGCCGCCGTCATGCCGCTGGGCTCGCCGATCGGCTCGGGGCTGGGCATCCTCAATCGCGCACACCTGGAGCTGATCGTCTCGCGCGCCTCCGTGCCGATCGTGCTCGACGCCGGCGTGGGCACGGCCTCGGACGTCGCCCTGGCGATGGAGGCCGGCTGCGACGCCGTGCTCGCCGCCTCCGCGATCACCCGCGCCGCCGAGCCCGCCCGCATGGCCCACGCGTGCCGGCTCGCGCTCGAGGCGGGCTTCCACGCCCGCCGTGCCGGGCGCATCCCGCGCCGCGAGCACGCCCTGGCCTCCTCGCCGATGGCCGGGCGGGTCACGGCCGAGGAGGACGAGCGGTGACCGCCGCGCTGGACCCCGCCGCCCGTGAGCCCCGCGACCTCACCGCACTGTCCGACACCCAGCTCGAGCGCTTCGCCCGCCACCTGAGCCTGGACGGCTTCGGCCCCGAGGCCCAGCTGGCGCTGCTGCGCTCCCGCGTCCTCGTGGTGGGTGCCGGCGGCCTCGGGGCGCCCGTGCTGACCTACCTCGCCGCCGCGGGCGTGGGGGAGGTCCACGTGATCGACGACGACGTGGTGGACCGCTCCAACCTGCACCGCCAGGTGATCCACGCCGAGGCGGACCTCGGCCGCCCCAAGACCGCCTCCGCCGCCGCGACGATGCGCGGCCTGCACCCCGAGGTGCGCGTGGTCGAGCACCGCGAACGCCTGACCGCGGCCAACGCGCTCGAGCGGGTCGGCGCCGTGGACCTCGTGCTCGACGGCACGGACAACTACGCGACCCGCTACCTCGTGGCCGACGCGTGCGAGATCGCGGGCGTGCCCGTGGTGTGGGGCGCGATCCTGCGGTTCGCGGGGCAGGTGAGCGTGTTCGCCCCGGGCGGGCCGCTGTACCGGGACGTGTTCCCGGAGCGGCCCGAACCCGGTGAGGTGCCCTCGTGCGCGCAGGCCGGGGTGCTCGGGGTGCTGCCCGGGATCGTCGGCTCCCTCATGGCGGCCGAGGCGATCAAGCTGCTCTCCGGGGTGGGTGAGCCCCTGGTCGGGCGACTCCTCTCCGTGGACGCCCTGACGATGCGCTTCCGTGAGCTGCGGCTCGTGACCGACCCCGAGCGGACCCCCGTGACGGACCTGTCCGCCCACGCGGCCCAGGCCCCCCGCCCGGACGACGCCGGCGCCCCCGGCTCGGCGGAGGCCTGCGGCGCCGCGGGCGAGGAGATCGCCCCCGCCGCGCTGGCCGCCCTGCTCGCCGACCCCGCCCGGGCCGCGTCCCTGACTCTGCTCGACGTCCGCGAGGACTGGGAGCGCCGCCTGCGCCGGGTCGAGGCCCCCGCGGCGGTGGCCGATCGGCACGTCCCGCTCGAGGCCGTCCTCGCGGAGCCGGCGGCCCACGCGCCCGGGCAGGACCGCGTCCTGGTGGTCTACTGCGCGGCCGGAGCCCGGTCGGCCCGGGCGCGGGACGCCGTCGTCGGGGCCGACCCGAGCTCGGGCGGGCGCGTCCTGTCCCTCGCCGGCGGCCTCGCCGCCTGGCCCGCCTGACCCCCCACCCCGACGAACCCTGCGAAAGGGCCCCCGCCGCGGGCCGGAGGGGGCCATCTCGCAGGGCTCGTTCGCACGCGCACGGGCGCGGCGGCCCTTCCGTAGACTTGCGCGGGTGAAGCCCGAAGACCTCTCCGCCCTGCTGTCCGCTGTCCTCACCGACGCCGTCGATGCCGGTGACCTCCCCGCCGCGCTGCGGGAGGAGATCACCCCCGCGCGCGTGAAGGTGGAGCGACCCCGCAGCCGCGAGCACGGCGACTGGGCCACCAACGTCGCCCTCCAGCTGGGCAAGAAGGCCGGCATGGCCCCGCGCGACCTCGCCGGGCTCGTGGCCGAGCGCCTGACCGGGAAGCCGGGCATCGCCGCCGTCGACGTCGCCGGCCCCGGCTTCCTCAACGTCACCCTGGACGCGGCCTCGGCCGGCGCCCTGGCCCGCGAGATCGTCGAGGCCGGCCCGGAGTACGGCCGCAACGACGCCCTGGCCGGGCACACCGTGAACATGGAGTTCGTCTCCGCCAACCCCACCGGCCCGCTGCACATCGGCCACACCCGCTGGGCCGCGCTGGGCGACGCGATCGCCCGCCTGCTGCGCGCCTCCGGCGCGGACGTCACCGCCGAGTACTACGTCAACGACGCCGGCAACCAGATGAACGTGTTCGCCGACTCGGTCCTCGCCCGCCTGCACGGCCGTGACGTCCCCGCGGGCGGCTACCCGGGCGCGTACGTGCAGGAGCTGGCCGACGCCGTCGCCCTCGAGCACCCGGACGTGCGCGAGCTGACGGACGAGGCCGCCCGCCCGGTGGTCCGCGAGGCCGCGTACCGGCTCCAGATGCAGGACATCAAGGACACGCTCGCCGCCTTCGACGTGCACTTCGACGTGTTCACCTCGGAGCAGACGCTCCACGACTCCGGCGCGATCGAACAGGCCGTGCAGCGGCTGCGCGCGCAGGGCCACATCGAGGACCGCGAGGGCGCCGTGTGGCTCAAGACCACCGACTTCGGCGACGACAAGGACCGCGTGCTCATCCGCGCCAACGGCGAGCCCACCTACTTCGCCGCCGACGCCGCCTACTACCTCCACAAGCGCGACCGCGGCTTCGAGGAGAAGGTGTACCTGCTCGGCGCCGACCACCACGGCTACGTGAACCGCCTCAAGGCGATCGCCGCCGCCGCCGGCGACGACCCGGCGACGAACATCGAGATCCTCATCGGCCAGCTCATCTCGGTCAACGGCGCGAAGCTCTCCAAGCGCGCCGGCAACATCATCGAGCTCAAGGACCTCGTGGAGTGGCTCGGCCGCGACGCCCTGCGCTACGACCTGGCCCGCTATCCCGCGGACTCGCCCCTGACGATCGACCCCGAGCTGCTGCGCTCCACCACGAACGACAACCCCGTCTACTACGTGCAGTACGCCCACGCCCGCGCCTCCGGCGCGGCGCGCACCGCGCAGGCCCACGGGGTGGACCGCTCCGAGTTCGACGCCGCCCTGCTCACCCACGCCACCGAGTCGGAGCTGCTGGCTCAGCTGGCGGAGTTCCCGGCCGTCGTCGCCGCGGCGGCGCGCCTGCGCGAGCCGCACCGCGTGGCCCGCCACCTCGAGGTGATCGCCGGGGCCTACCACTCGTGGTACGCCGCCTGCCGGATCGTGCCCATGCCCACCGACGACGGCACGCCGCGCCCCGTGGAGACCCTCAACCGCACCCGCCTGTGGCTCAACGACGCCACCGCCCAGGTGCTGGCCAACGGCCTGGGCCTGCTCGGCGTGTCCGCCCCGGAGAAGATGTGAGCG
>NZ_JASDCZ010000118.1:0-6976 GCF_030407635.1 Micrococcus sp. APC 4021 | reverse complement strand
CGAGCACCACCGCCAGGGCGATCAGCCACGGGCGGCGCCGTCGTCGTCGCCGCCCGTGGCTGATCGCCCTGGCGGTGGTGCTCGTGGCGCTGCTGGCCGTGGGCATCGCGGCGGCGGTGTACGTCGGCGGGATCGCCCGGATCATCGACCAGGACACCCAGCGCTTCGACGGCGGCGCGTTCCCCGCCGAGTCGGGCCGCCCGGGCGCCGCGGGGGCGTCCGCCCAGCAGCCCACCGCGCCGCCGCCCGGCATGGACGCGGACCAGGCCGCCGAGGGCGCCCAGGGCCCCGTCGCCCCGGACGCGGACGAGAAGGCGGACGAGCAGGCCCTCGACGTGCTGCTCGTCGGCGAGGACGCGGGCGCGGAGGGCCGTGACTCCGCCGGCCGGTCGGACACCCTCATGTGGGTCCACGTGCCCGGGGACCGCAGCGAGATCCAGGTCATGTCCATCATGCGCGACATGTGGGTGCCGATCCCGGGACACGGGGACCACAAGGTCAACGCCGCCTACCAGTACGGCGGCATCCCGCTGACGGTGGCCACCGCGGAGAACATGTTCCAGGCACGCGTGGACCACGTGATCGCCGTGGACCTCGCCGGCTTCAAGGGCCTCGTGGACGCCCTGGGCGGCGTCAGCGTGGACAACCCCAGCGCCTTCGTCTCGACCGGCGGCATCGACTTCCCCGCGGGCACCGTGCAGATGGACGGGGACAAGGCCCTGGCCTACGCGCGGGAGCGGTACAACCTGCCGCGCAGCGACTTCGACCGTGTGGAGAACCAGCAGCGCCTGGTCAAGGCCATCGTGGCCGCGTTCCTCTCCCGCGACACCCTCTCGGACCCGAGCCGCGTGCAGGCCGCCGTCGAGGAGTTCGCCCCCTTCCTGACCCTCGACGACGAGCTCGACTCGAGCACCCTCGCGAACCTGGCGTGGTCCCTGCGCGACGCGCGCGACGCCCCGATCGTGACCAGCACGGTGCCGTCCGTGGGCGTGGGCTACACGGACACCGGCGAGGACGTCGTGTGGCCGGACTGGGCGGCGATCGCCCGCCTCGGCGAGGGCATCCGCACCGGCACCCTGGGGGAGGCCGTGGCGCCGTGAGCACGCCGTCCCGGCCGTCACTGGTACGGCACTGGCTCGCGCTCGCGGAGGAGCTCGTGGGCCGGGCCGCGCCGCGACTCGACGCCCTGAACCTCTTCCCGGTCCCGGACGCGGACACGGGCACGAACATGCTCGCCACGCTGACGGCGGCCCGCACCGCGGCCGACGCCTGCCCCGCACAGGACGACGTCGGCGCCGTGCTCGCGCACGCGGGCGCGGCCGCGCTGGACTCGGCCCGGGGCAACTCGGGCATGCTGCTCGCGGTCAGCCTGGCGGGGATGGCCGAGCCTCTGCGCGGCCGGGAGCGTGTCGACGCGTTCGCCCTGGCGGCGGCGTTCGGAGCCGCCGACCGGGCCGCCCGGCAGGCCCTGTCGGATCCGCGCGAGGGGACGATCCTCACGGTGCTCTCCGCGGCCGCCCGCAGCCTCGCGCGCTCGTCCACGCAGGCCCCGGACACGCCCGCGGTGGCCGGGGACGCGGACCCGGCCGTGCGCCTCGGCCCGGCCGTGACCGTCATGCTGGCCGACTGCGTGCAGGCCGTGGAGGAGACCGAGTCGTTGCTCGCCCCGCTGACCCGGGCGCACGTCGTGGACGCCGGCGCCGTCGGGCTGCTCTGGGTGTTCGAGGCGCTGCGCGCCGTCGTCACGGGCACGCCCGTGGACGAGGAGCTGGCCACCGCCCTCCCCGGCTACGTCGAGGGCGTCCACGCCGCGGAGGCCGAGCCTGCCGCCGAGGCGGAGGCGTCGGCCGAGGGGGCCGTCGAGGTGATGGGCACCCTGACGCTCACCCCGCTCGCCGCGGCCGAGCTGCGCCGACGGCTGACCGACGTGGGGGACGCCGTGATCCTCGCCCCCGTCGGGACCGCCCGTGACGCGCAGGGCCGGGTGCCGTGGCGGGTCCACGTGCACGTGCCCCGCGCCGAGGACGCGATCGGCCCCCTGCGGGCCGCCGGCGACGTGGAGGGCCTGGCCGTCACCGACCTGGCCGGGCCGTCGCACGGAGACGCCGCACCGGACGGGTGCCATGGCCGCTGAGGCCCCCGTCACCGAGCTGCCCCTGTCCGAGGTGCTGGGCGGGAAGCTGCCCGCCCGCCTCGAGAAGGAGCTCGGGCTGACCACGGTCGGGGACCTGCTGGACCACGTGCCGCGCCGCTGGATCGAGCGCGGCGAGCTCACCCCCATCGCCGCGCTGCCGCACGACGCCGAGGTGACCGTCGTCGCCGTCGTGGAGTCGGTGACCACGCGGCGCATGCACAGCCGGCCCGGGTTCATCGTGGACGTCACCGTCGCGGACCCGTCCGTGGCGGGCGTGCCGGGGGCGAGCCTGTCCATGGCCTTCTTCAACGGCCACGACGCCCGCCGCCGCCTCGCCCCCGGGATGACCGCCATGTTCCAGGGCCGCACGACCGAGTACCGCGGCCGGATCACGCTGAACAACCCGGACTTCGCCCTCCTGGACGACGACGTGGCCCCGGGGGAGGTGGACGTGCGACCGGTCCCGCTCTACCGGGCCACGGGGAAGCTGCCGTCGTGGACGGTCCGCTCCGCCGTCGCCCGGGTGCTCGAGACAGTCGACCTGGGCCGCATCCCGGAACTGCTCACCGAGCGGCTCCGCGCGGAGGCCGCCGCGGCGCTCGACCTGGACGCGCCGCTGCCGGGCACCGCCCAGGCATACCGGGACCTGCACGCCCCGCACGACGTCGCCGCCACCGGCCCGGCGCGGACCGCGCTCGCCCTGCGTGAGGCGCTGCTCGTCCAGGCTGCGCTCGCCTGGCGCCGGGACCGGGAGCGGGCGGTGCCCGCCGTGCCCCGCCCGCCGCGGGCCGGGGGCCTGCTCGAGGTCCTGGACGCCCGCCTGCCGTTCGCGCTGACGCCCGGCCAGGTGGCGGTGGGGGAGCAGCTGTCCGCCGAGCTGGCCCGGGACGCCCCGATGAGCCGGCTGCTGCAGGGGGACGTGGGCGCGGGCAAGACGCTCGTGGCCCTGCGGGCGATGCTGCAGGTCGTGGACGCCGGCGGCCAGGCCGCCCTGGTGGCGCCCACCGAGGTGCTCGCCGCCCAGCACCACCGTGCCCTGCTGCGCCTGATGGGCCCCCTCGCCGAGGCCGGCACCCTCGGGGCCGGCGACGGCCCGGCCACGAGGGTCGCGCTGGTCACCGGCTCGCTCAAGACCGCCGCGCGCCGCGAGGCGCTGCTGGCCCTGGCCTCCGGCGAGGCCGGGATCGCCGTGGGGACGCACGCGCTGCTCTCCGAGAAGGTGGGCTTCGCCGAGCTGGCCCTGGCCGTCGTCGACGAGCAGCACCGCTTCGGCGTGGACCAGCGCGAGGCCCTGCGGCGGGCCAACCCCGGCACGCACCTGCTCGTCATGTCCGCCACGCCCATCCCGCGCTCCGTGGCGATGACGGTGTTCGGCGACCTGGACCTCTCGGTGCTCGAGGGGCTGCCGTCCGGGCGTCAGCCGGTCACCACGCACGTGGCGCGGATGGCCCACGGCCCGCGCGTGATCGGCCGCGTGTGGGAGCTGATCGCCGAGCACGTGGCGGCCGGCCACCAGGCGTTCGTGGTGTGCCCGCGCATCGACCCCGACGACGCCGACCCGGGTCACGCCAACGTGGAGGAGATGACACCCCGGCTGCGGGGTCTCCCCGCGCTGGCGGGGCTGCGGATCGACGCCGTGCACGGGCGCATGGACCAGGCCGAGCAGGACGCGGCGATGCAGGCCTTCGCGCGCGGGGAGACGGACGTGCTCGTGGCGACCACCGTCATCGAGGTGGGCGTGGACATGCCCAACGCGACGGTCATGGCGATCCTCGACGCCGACGACTTCGGCCTGTCCACCCTGCACCAGCTGCGCGGCCGCGTGGGCCGCGGGCCCGGGGCGGCGGTCTGCCTGCTGGCCACGCGCCTGCCGGACGGGCACCCGTCGCTGCGCCGGCTCGAGGTCCTGGCCCAGGAGCAGGACGGCATGCGCATCGCGCAGGAGGACCTCGCCCAGCGCGGCGTCGGCGACGTGCTCGGCGCCGCCCAGTCCGGGCTCGCCTCGGGGCTGCACCACGTGGACGTCATCGCCGACGCCCCGCTGATCGCCGTGGCCGCCGACGCCGTCGCGCAGGTCATGGCGGCCGGCCCGGGGCTCTCCGCCCACCCGGCGCTCGCCGCCGAGGTGGCCCGCTGGGAGGCCGAGCACCTCACCGCCGCCGACTACCTCGAGAAGGGCTGAGCCATGTCCCGCATCATCGCCGGCGCGGCCGCCGGGCGTCCCCTGACCGCCGTCCCCGGCACCGGCACGCGCCCCACCACGGACCGCACCAAGGAGGCCCTGTTCTCCTGGCTCGAGGCCCGCGACTGGCTGGACGGGACGGCCGTGCTCGACCTCTACGCCGGCTCCGGCGCCCTGGGGTGCGAGGCCGCCAGCCGCGGAGCGGCATCGGTGCTGCTGGTCGAGCGGGACCGGAGGGCCGTGACCGCGTGCCGCGCGAACGCCGCGCTGGTCAACCGGGCGCGCGGGGCCGACGTCGTGCGCGTGCGCGCCGGAAGCGTGGAGCAGGCGCTCGCGGGGGACACCGCGCCCGTGGACCTGATCCTGGCCGACCCGCCGTACCCGGTCGCCGGCCCGCCGCTCGAGGCCGTGGTGGAGGCGGCCGCCGGGCGGCTCGCCCCGGGCGGGCTGCTCGTGCTCGAGCGGGCGGCCCGGGACGCGGCGCCGCGCCGGCCGCGCGGCCTCGAGGAGGTCGAGGTGCGCGTCTACGGCGAGACCGCCCTGTACCTCTGGCAGGACGAGCGCTGACCCCGCCCACCCGCTTTCGTTCGGGAAACGGCGGCGTCTCGGCCCGTTTTCGTTCGGGAAACGGCGGCGTCTCGTCCCGTTCTCATTGGGGCGACGAGAGGGCGGAACGGACTGTGCTCAGCACCGAACCGCGAGCACGGCGGCCGCCGTTTCCCGAACGCAAGTGCTCCGGGGACCGCCGTTTCCCGAACGAAAATGCTCTGGGGACCGCCGTTTCGTCAACGAAAGCGTCGGGGGTCAGGCCGCGCGCAGCCGCGGGGCCGCCTCGGCCAGGCGGCGCATCGCCTCGTCGATCGCATCCGGGGACTTGCAGAACGCCAGCCGCAGCCACGACCGCAGGTGGCCTCCGTCCGGGCGGCAGAGCGCGCCCACGGGGATGCCCGTGACGCCGGCCTCACGCGTCCACCGCACCGCGGCCTCGGCCGCGTCCGTCACACCCCACGGGGCGAGGTCCACGACGACGAAGTAGCCCGCCGCCGGGACGACCGGGTCCAGGCCCGCCTCCCGCAGGCCCGCCACGAGCCGATCCCGGGCGTCGCGGTACCGCTCGCGCTGGCCGGCGAGGTGCCGTTCGGCGTCGTCGGTGGGCAGGTAGGCACCCAGCGCGCGCTGGAAGGCGGGGCCGGAGGAGTAGGTGAGGAACTGCTTGACGGCGCGCGCGGCCCCGACGAGCTCGGCCGGGCCGGTCAGCCAGCCGACCTTCCACCCGGTGACCGCGAACGCCTTGCCCGCGCTGGAGACCGTCAGGGCGATGTCCTCGGCGCCCGCGACCGAGCGCAGGCTGACGTGCTCGCCCTCGTAGACGAGGTGGTCGTAGACCTCGTCCGAGAGGATCAGCACGCCCCGGGACCGGCACAGGGCCACGAGCTCCTCGAGCAGCTCCCGCGGATAGACCGCACCCGTGGGGTTGTGCGGCGTGTTCACGATGAGCAGGCGCGTGCGGTCGGTGATCGCGTCCGCCACCCGCGCCGGATCCGGAAGGAAGTCCGGCGCCTCCACCGGCACGCCCACGTGCCGGGCGCCGGCCAGGGCGATCGTGGCGGCGTGCGAGTCGTAGAACGGCTCGACCGTGACGACCTCGTCGCCCGGGCGCACGAACGCCAGGACCGTCGCGGCGATGCCCTCGGTGGCACCCGTGGTGATCATGACCTGCGTGGCGGGGTCCTCCGTCACGCCCCAGTGGCGCCGGCGGTGCTCTGCAACGGCCCGCCGCAGCGCGGGGTCGCCCGTGCCGGGGGCGTACTGGTTGGGGCCCGCCAGCACGGCGTCGGCCGCCAGCCGCCGCAGCGCGTCGGGGCCGTCGGCGTCGGGGAAGCCCTGGCCGAGGTTCACGGCCCCGTGCTCGACGGCGAGGCCCGTCATCGTCTCGAACACGGTGGGCACGGGGCCGGCGTCACCGAGCAGGCCCGCGGCCGCCGCCGTGCGACGCCACGGCGCGTCCACGTCGACGTCGTGCGGTGCTGCCCCGGGGGTGGGCTGGGTTCCGTCCATGGCCGCACTGTACCCATCGCCGCGGACCGCACACGGCGGCGCACGCCGCGCCCGGCAGGACCGCGACGCGCCGGGGCCGGACCGGACGGGCGTCCGTCGCCGCCCGGCGCGGCCCCCGCTAGGCTGGCACCCATGCGTCGTGCCGTCTGCCCTGGTTCGTTCGATCCCCTCCACAAGGGGCACGTCGAGGTGATCGCGCGAGCCGCGAACCTCTTCGAGGAGGTGGTGGTCGCCGTGTCCTCCAACCCGGCCAAGACGTACCGCTTCAGCGTGGACGAGCGCATCGCCATGATCGAGGCGACGGTGTCGTCCCTCGCCGGCGTCGCGGTCCGGCCCATGGGCCCGGGCCTGCTGGCCGAGTTCTGCCGGCAGATCGGTGCGGACGCGATCGTCAAGGGACTGCGCGGCGGTGCCGACCTCGAGTTCGAGGCCCCGATGGCCGCGATGAACCGCCACCTCACCGGGGTCGAAACGGTCTACCTCCCGGCCGACGCCCGGTACACCCACGTGTCCTCCTCGCTCATCAAGGAGGTCCACGGATTCGGCGGCGACGTCGCCGAGTTCGTCCCGGCCGCGGTCCTGCGCGGCCTCGACGGCGGGGC
>NZ_JASDCZ010000117.1:0-7407 GCF_030407635.1 Micrococcus sp. APC 4021 | reverse complement strand
ATGACAGTCACACCCTGTCGCCGCCCGCGGTGTCACCCCCGCACCACCCCGTCGTGGACCGCCCGCGCGGCCGGCCCGAGCCCCAGGAGGACGAACCCATGTTCCCCATCACCGACGACCAGAAGGCCCTGGTCGACGCCGTCCGCGACTTCGCCGAGCAGCGCGTCGCCCCGCACGCCCTCGACTGGGACGCCGAGTAGCATTTCCCGGTGGACGTCCTCGCCGAGGCCGGCGAGCTCGGCCTGGGCGGCATCTACGTGGGGGAGGAGCACGGCGGCACCGGCCTGGAGCGCACGGACGCGATCCTGATCTTCGAGGAGCTCGCGAAGGCGGACCCGGCCTTCGCCGCCTACATCTCCATCCACAACATGGTGGCCTGGATGATCGACTCCTTCGGCAGCGACGAGCAGCGCGCCCGCTGGATCCCCGATCTCGTGGGCATGGCGCACCTGGCCAGCTACTGCCTGACCGAGCCCGGCGCCGGCTCGGACGCGGCCGCGCTGAAGACCCGCGCCGTCCGCGACGGCGACCACTACGTCCTCAACGGCGTCAAGCAGTTCATCTCCGGCGCCGGCGCGTCCGACTGCTACGTGGTGATGTGCCGCACCGCGGACACGGGCGCCCGGGGGATCTCCGCCGTCGTGGTCCACAAGGACACCCCCGGCCTGTCCTTCGGCCCCAACGAGAAGAAGATGGGCTGGCACACCCAGCCCACGCGCCAGGTGATCTTCGAGGACGTCCGCGTGCCCGTGGCCGACCGCCTCGGCGAGGAGGGCGACGGCTTCCGCATCGCCATGAAGGGCCTCAACGGCGGCCGCCTGAACATCGGCGCCTGCTCGATCGGCGGCGGCCTGGCCGCCCTGGACAAGGCCACCCGCTACCTCAAGGAGCGCAGCGCGTTCGGCGAGCCGCTCACCACCAAGCAGGCCCTCGTCTTCGAGCTGGCGGACATGTCCGTGAAGCTGGAGACCGCCCACACGATGCTCATGCGCGCCGCGGACGCCCTGGACCGCAACGACCCGGACACCGTGCGCCTGTGCGCCATGGCCAAGCTCGTGGCCACCGAGTCCGGCTACGAGGCCGCCGACACCGCCCTGCAGCTGCACGGCGGCTACGGCTACCTGCACGAGTACGGCGTGGAGAAGCTCGTCCGGGACCTGCGCGTCCACCGGATCCTCGAGGGCTCCAACGAGATCATGCGCATGATCGTGGGTCGCGGCCTGATCGGCTGACGCCGGGGGGCCCGCACGGTCGCCCCCACAGCACGGCGCCCCGCGGTCACCACACGTGACCACGGGGCGCCGTCCGTCGGGGCGGGCTCAGCCGAGCTGCAGCGGGTCCACCCCGGTCACGGGCTCGAAGTGCCCAGCCACGTCCTCGGCCGAGACGTCCTCGAGCCGGGCCGGACTCCACGCCGGATCCTTGTCCTTGTCCACGAGCAGCGCGCGGATGCCCTCGGCCATGTCCGGCTCGCGCATCAGGTGGGTGCCGATCGTGAACTCCTGACGCAGCGCGTCGGCCACGGTCAGGTCCGCCCCGCGTGCGGCCAGCCGGCGCTGGGCCTCGTGGGCCACGGCGACGGCGGTCGGGGACTTGGTGCGGATGGCCTCGGCGGCCTGCCCCGCGGCCTCGGCATGCTCCCCGCCCGCGGCGGCGCGCTCGTCCAGGGCGGCGAGGACCTCGGCGGCCGACTCCCGGCCGTAGGCGTCCTCGATCCACTCCCGGCCGGCCACCAGCGCGGACGCGGGCCGTGCGTCCTCGGCCACCGCGAACCGGGCCAGCACCTCGTCGGCGGCGGCGAAGGCGGCCTCGTCGCGCCCGCCCGCGTCCGCGGCCGAGCCGAGGGCGCCGAACGCCGCGGCGAGGGCCTGCTCGAGCTCGTCCAGCCGGGCGGACTCCACGAAGACGTCCGCCAGACCCAGGGCCACCGCGTCGGAACCGGAGGCGTGCGCCGAGGTCGCGGCCAGGTGCCGGCCCGCCTGGAAGGGTGCGCGGGCGAGGTGGAAGGAGCCGCCGACGTCGGGGGTGAACCCGATCGCCGTCTCGGGCATGCCGGCGCGGGTCCGCTCGGTGGCCACGCGATGCGAGCCGTGCGCGGACACGCCCATGCCGCCGCCCAGGACGATGCCGTCCATGAAGGCCACGTACGGCTTGGGGTAGGTGGCGATGCGCTCGTTCATCGCGTACTCGTCGCGGAAGAACTGCTCGGCCTCCGCGAACCGCCCGGCCAGGAGCGAGGAGCGCAGGGAGACGACGTCACCGCCGGCGCACAGTCCCTTCTCCCCGGCGCCGCGGATCAGCACGCCGCGCACGGCGGGGTCCGCGGCCCAGTCGGTCAGGGCCGCGTCGATCGCCCGGACCATGTCCTGCGTCAGCGCGTTCAGGGCGCGCGGACGGTTCAGCGTGATGCGGCCGAGGCCGTCGCGGACCTCGAGGAGCACCTCGTCCGCCGCCCCGTCCCGTGCGGCCGTGGGGGCCGTCGTCGCCGTGGTCTGCGCGCCGCTCATCGGTGCTGCCACCGCGCCTCGCGCTTGGCCGCGAACGCGTCCATGCCCTCCTTCTGGTCCGCCGTGGCGAACGCGGCGTGGAACACGCGGCGCTCGAAGGCGATGCCCTGGGCGAGCGTGGTCTCGAACGCGGCGTTGACGGCCTCCTTGGCCATCCAGGAGGCCGGCTTGGACTTGGACGCGATGGTCGCGGCCACCTCCAGCGCCTCCTCGAGGGCCTTCTCGTCGGCCACCACGCGGGAGACGAGCCCGATGCGCTCGGCCTCCTCCGCCCCGATCATGCGGCCGGTGAGGATCATGTCCATGGCCTTCGCCTTGCCCACGGCGCGGGTCAGGCGCTGGGAGCCGCCCATGCCGGGGATGACGCCGAGGTTGATCTCGGGCTGGCCGAACTTCGCGCCCTCGCCGGCCACGAGGACATCGGCCATCATGGCCAGCTCGCAGCCGCCGCCGAGGGCGTAGCCGGTCACGCACGCCACGATGGGGGTGCGGGCACGGGTGAGCCCGTCCCAGCCGGCGAACCAGTCGGCCGCGTACATCTCGGAGAACTCCTTGGTGGCCATCTCCTTGATGTCCGCGCCGGCGGCGAACGCCTTGGGGGAGCCGGAGAGCAGGATCGCCCCGATCTCCGGGTCGGTGTCCAGCTCCTGCACCGCCGCGACGACGGCGCGCATCGTCGCCTCGTTCAGCGCGTTCAGGGCCTTCGGCCGGTTCAGGCGGATGTGGCCGACCCGGCCCTGCCGCTCGACGATGATCGGCGACTCGGCGCCGTCCGGGGTGGTCTGCTCGCTCATGCCTCGCTCCTGTCCGTGTGTGATGCTCGGATGTCCTCGATGATGCCGGAAAAGTCGCGGGCGGCGCCTTCTCCGGCGGCGTACTCGGCGTATTTGGCCTGCGCGAGGCGGCCCAGGTCGGCCGCCACGCCCTGCTCGTCCAGGGCCGCGAGCGCGAGCCCGAGGTCCTTGGCCATCAGGGCACCGGCGAAGCCGGGCTGGAAGTCCCGGTTCGCGGGGGAGCCGGGGACGGGGCCGGGCACCGGGCAGTTGGTGGTCAGGGACCAGCACTGCCCGGAGGCCTTGCTCATCACGTCGTACAGGGCCTGGTGCTGCAGGCCCAGGCGCTCACCCAGGACGAAGGCCTCGGCGACGGCGATCTGCGTGACCCCCAGCACCATGTTGTTGCAGATCTTCGCGGCCTGGCCCAGGCCGGCGGCCCCACAGTGCACGATCCGCGCGCCCATGACCTCGAGCAGCGGCAGCACCTCGGCGTACACCTCGTCCGAGGCGCCCACCATGAAGGCGAGGGTGCCGGCCTCGGCGCCCACCTGGCCGCCCGAGACCGGCGCGTCGGCCGCCCGCATGCCCGCCGCCTCCGCCGCCGCGGCCGCCTCGCGGGCCTCGGCGACGTCGATGGTCGAGCAGTCCAGGAACACGGTGCCGGGGCGGGCGGCGGCGAGCAGGCCGCCGTCGCCGTCCTCACCCCGGTAGACGTCCAGCACCAGGCGTCCGTGGGGGAGCATGGTCAGCACGACGTCGGCCTCCGCGGCCGCCGCGGCCGTGTCCGTGACGGTCTCGACGCCGGCCGCGCGGGCCTTCTCGAGGGCCTCGGGGACGAGGTCGAAGCCGAGCACGCGGTGACCCGCGGCGCCGAGGTTGGCGGCCATGGGGCCGCCCATGTGGCCGAGGCCGAGGAACAGAACGGTGGTCATGGGGTCCTCCTGGTCAGGACGGGCTGCGGGGCGGTCAGGAGCCGGCCGGCATCACGAAGCTGGCGCCCTCGCGCACGCCGGAGGGCCAGCGCGTGGTGACGGTCTTCGTCTTGGTGTAGAACTTCAGCCCGTCCGTGCCGTGCTGGTTCAGGTCGCCGAAGCCGGAGGCCTTCCAGCCGCCGAAGGTGTAGTAGGCGATCGGCACGGGGATCGGCACGTTCACGCCGACCATGCCGGTGTCCACGCGGGTGGAGAAGTCGCGGGCGGCGTCGCCGTCGCGGGTGAAGATGGCCACGCCGTTGCCGAACTCGTGCTCGTTCACGAGCGTGAGCGCCTCCTCGTAGTCCTTCGCGCGGACCACGGAGAGCACCGGGCCGAAGATCTCCTCGCGGTAGATGCTCATCTCCGGGGTGACGCGGTCGAACAGGGTGGCGCCCACGTAGAAGCCGTCCTCGTGGCCCTCGACGACGACGCCCCGGCCGTCCTCGACCAGGTCGGCGCCCGCCTCGACGCCGGCCGCGATGTAGCCCTCGATGCGCTCCTTCGCGTCCTTCGAGACGACGGGGCCGAAGTCCGAGGACGCCTCGAGCGACGGGCCGACCCTGAGGTCCTTCACGCGCTCGCGGAGCAGCGCGATCAGGCGGTCGGCGGTCTCCTCGCCGACCGGGACGGCCACCGAGATCGCCATGCAGCGCTCGCCCGCGGAGCCGAAGGCGGCGCCGACCAGGGCGTCGGCGGCCATCTCGAGGTCCGCGTCCGGCATGACCACGGCGTGGTTCTTGGCCCCGCCGAAGCACTGAGCGCGCTTGCCCATGCGGCCGGCGTGCGCGTAGATGGACTGCGCGATCGGGGTGGAGCCGACGAAGCCGACGGCCTTGACGCGCGGGTCCTCGATGAGCGCGTCCACGGCGGCCTTGTCGCCGTGCACCACGTTGAGGGCGCCGGCGGGCATGCCGGCCTCGAGGGCCAGCTCGGCCAGGCGCACCGGGACGGAGGGGTCGCGCTCGGAGGGCTTGAGGACGAAGGCGTTGCCCGCCGCCAGGGCGATGCCGGCCTTCCACAGCGGGATCATCGCCGGGAAGTTGAAGGGCGTGATGCCCACGGCCACGCCGAGCGGCTGGCGCATGGAGTGCACGTCGATGCCGGTGCCCGCGTCGGCGGTGAACTCACCCTTGAGCAGGTGCGGGGCGCCCGCGGCGAACTCCACGACCTCGATGCCGCGCTGGATGTCGCCCTTGGCGTCCGGGAAGGTCTTGCCGTGCTCCTGGGCGAGCACGGTGGCCAGCTCGTCCATGTTCTCGTTGATCAGGTCGACCCAGCGCAGCAGGATGCGGCCGCGGCGCTGCGGATTCAGCGTCGACCACGCGGCGAAGCCCTCCTCGGCGGAGGCCAGGGCGGCGTCGATCTCCTCGGCGGAGGCCAGCGCCACGCGGCCCGCCACGCGGCCCGTGGCCGGGTGGTGGACGTCGCTGTGCCGACCGGAGGCGCCCTCGCGCCGCTCGCCGTGCACGAAGTGGGGGATCACGGGGGCGGTCTCGGTGGGCGCGGTCTTCTCGGACATGGGGGCTCCTCGCGGGTCCAAGCGGAAGGCGGACGCCGGGCGGCGCCGCCCACGGCGGGCGGGGCGGGCCCGGCCGTGCGTGTGATCTGGGTTACTCGTCCGCTAATCTAGGATGAGAACGTAGGACATGCAACTATCGAAATCGGGGGGTATCCCGAGGAGGAAGGGAGGGTCCGCCCATGGACCTGTCGAACCAGAGCGCGATCGTCACCGGCGGGGCCTCGGGCCTCGGCCATGCCACCGCCCGCCGCCTGGCGGACGCGGGCGCCGCCGTCGTGGTGGTGGACCTGCCGGACCGCGAGCGCGAGACCGTCCGCGCGGACGCCGTGGCCGCCCTCGGCCCCCGCGCGCGCTTCGTGACCGGCGACGTCACCGCCGAGGACACCGCCCGGGAGGCCGTGGCCGCCGCGCTGGAGGCCGGGCCGCTGCGGGTGCTGGTCAACTGCGCCGGCGTGGCGACGCCGGGCAAGCTCGTGGGCCGCGACGGGCCGCTGTCCGCCGAGGTGCTGAGCCGGGTCCTGGCGATCAACACGGTCGGCACCGTGTCGATGATGGCCCAGGCCGCCGCCGCGATGAGGACGCAGGAGCCGCTCGGCGAGGACCGCGGCGTCATCGTGAACACCGCGTCCGTGGCGGCCTACGACGGGCAGATCGGCCAGATCGCGTACTCCGCCTCCAAGGGCGCCGTGGTCGCGCTGACCCTGCCCGCGGCCCGCGAGCTCGCCTCCTCGCAGATCCGCGTGGTCACGATCGCCCCCGGCCTCATGGAGACGCCCATGATGGCCGGCCTGCCCGAGGCCGCCCGCGAGGCGCTGTCCACCAAGACCCCGCATCCGGCCCGCCTCGGCCGGCCCGAGGACTACGCGCTGCTCGTCGAGCAGATCGTGTCCAACCCGTTCCTCAACGGCGAGGTCATCCGGCTCGACGGCGCCGTGCGCCTCGAGCCCCGCTGAGCCGCGCGGCCGGAGGCCGCGGAGAGCGTCAGGAGGAGGTGTGCTCCGCCGTCGGGGCGCTCAGGCGTCGAGGCCGTCGACCTGGAAGTCGCCGGCCTCGGCGCGGAACCGGCCGAGGACGTCGATGAGGGTGTCCACGTCCGCCGGACCGAAGCCGGAACGGCCGAAGACCTCGGCGTTGAGCGTCTCCGTGGCGGCGACGGCGACGCGCCGGCCCTCGTCCGTGAGGGCGAGCACGAGCGCGCGGCGGTCCGACTCGTGGGGGGTGCGCTCCACCAGCCCGGCGGCCTCGAGCCGGTCCACCGCATTGGTCACCGAGGTGGGGTGGACCTGCAGGAGCGCGGACGCCTTGGACATCCGCATCCGCTTCTCGCGCGAGAAGTTCAGCAGCGCCAGCAGCTCGTACCGCGCGAAGGTGAGCCCGTAGGGCTTGAGCGCGGCCTGCGCCCGACCCAGCAGGATCTGCTGGGCCCGCATGATCGAGGTGATGGCGGCCATCGGGCGGGCGACGTCACCCCATCCGTGACGCTCCCAGTTCCGGGCGGCCTCCCGGATGGGGTCCTGGGCGAGGGGTGGCTTCTTCATGGCGCTCCAGACTAGCTGTTGTGGGTCATGAGGTTCTTGCCACGGGGTACGGGCTGAGATGAGACGAGCGGGCCTCTCCGGGCGTGTCAGATG
>NZ_JASDCZ010000116.1:0-7468 GCF_030407635.1 Micrococcus sp. APC 4021 | reverse complement strand
GCTCCCCCTCGACGGTGTCCTCGTCGCCGACTTCTCCCGCGTCCTGGCCGGCCCGCTCGCCACCATGACGCTGGCGGACCTCGGGGCGCGCGTCATCAAGGTGGAGCACCCCGTGCGCGGCGACGACACCCGCGGCTGGGCTCCGCCCCGCTCGGCGACGGGCGCCACCTACTTCGAGTCCGTGAACCGCAACAAGGAGTCGGTCGGCTGGGACCTGAAGGACCCCGAGGACCAGCGGCGGGCCGCCGCCCTGGCCGCCCGGGCCGACGTCGTGGTCCACAACCTCAAGCCCGGCACCATGGAGCGCCTCGGCCTGGGCTACGACGACGTCGCGCGGGAGAACCCGTCCGTGGTCTACGCCGCCGTCTCCGGCTTCGGCGACCGCGAGGGCCGGGACCTGCCCGGCTACGACTTCATCGTCCAGGCCGCGGGCGGGCTCATGAGCATCACCGGCGAACCGGACGCCCCGATGAAGGCGGGCGTCGCCCTGGTGGACGTGCTCACGGCCAAGGACCTCACCGCCGGCGTGCTCGCGGCCCTGCTGCGCCGCGAGCGCACCGGAGAGGGCGCCCACCTGCGGCTGAACCTGCTCTCCTCGCTGCAGGGGGCGCTCGCCAACCAGGGCCAGGCCTGGCTCGGCGCCGGCGTCGTCCCGCGGCGGATGGGCAACGACCACCCCTCGATCGCCCCCTATCAGCTGCTGACGTGCCGGGACGCGCCGCTCGCCGTCGCCATCGGCAACGACGCGCAGTTCCGCACCTTCACCGCGGCCCTCGGCGTCCCCGGGCTCGCCGAGGACCCGCGCTTCACCACGAACACGGACCGGGTCGAGCACCGCGAGGAGCTGCGCACCGCCCTGGAGGACGCACTCTCGGCGCAGACAGCGGCCCACTGGCGGGACGTGCTGCAGGCCGAGCGGCTCCCGGTCGGCCTCGTGTCCACCGTCGCCGAGGGCGTCGAGCTGGCCGAGTCCCTCGGCCTCGAGCCGACCATCGAGGTCCAGGACCGCTCCGGCGCCCCCGCCGGCCGGCAGTTCCGCCACCCGGTGCAGTGGGACCCACCCGTCGCGCACCCGCGCCACGCGCCCCCCGCGCTCGGTGCGGACACGGCGGCCGTCAACACCTGGCTCGACGCCCGCTGACCACCCCGCAGAGAGGACCCCCGCCATGACCATCCCGTTCCACGCCGAGGCCGACTCGTTCCTCGGCCGCGCCGACGTCGTCGGCCTGGACTCCCTGTTCTCCGCCGAGGAGAAGGCCGTCGCACTGCAGGTGCGCGGCTTCGTGGACGAACACATCCGCCCGCACATCGCCCGCTGGTACGACGACGCCGTGTTCCCCCGCGAGATCGTCCCCGAGCTGGGCCGCCTCGGCGTGCTGGGGATGCCCTACGAGGGCCACGGCATGCCCGGCCGCTCGGCGGTGGAGTACGGCCTCGCCGCCCAGGAGCTCGAGGCCGGCGACTCCGGCCTGCGCACCTTCGTCTCCGTGCAGGGCTCGCTCGCGATGGGCGCGATCCACAAGCACGGCTCCGAGGAGCAGAAGGCGCAGTGGCTGCCGCGCATGACCACCGGCGAGGCGGTCGGCTGCTTCGGCCTCACCGAGCCGGGCGCCGGCTCGGACCCGGCCTCCATGACGACGACGGCCCGCCAGGAGCCCGGCGGCGACTGGGTGCTCGACGGGGTCAAGCGCTGGATCGGGCTGGCCACGCTGGCCGACGTCGCGATCATCTGGGCGCAGACCGGCGAGCCCGGCGACGGGCGCGGGGTGCGCGGCTTCGTGGTCCCCACGGACACCCCCGGATTCCGCGCCGAGGCGATCACCCAGAAGCTGTCCATGCGGGCCTCGGTGCAGTGCGAGATCCACCTCGACGGCGTGCGCCTGCCCGCCTCCGCAATGCTGCCGGCCGACTCCGCCGTCGGGCTCAAGGGCCCCTTCCAGTGCCTCAACGAGGCCCGCTACGGGATCATCTGGGGTGCGATGGGTGCGGCCCGCGACTCCTTCGACGCCGTCCTCGACTATGCGATGGAGCGGCAGCAGTTCGGGGTGCCGCTGGCCTCCCACCAGCTGACGCAGGCCAAGCTCGCGGACATGGCCGTGGCCATCGGCAAGGGCTACCTGCTGGCGCACCAGATCGGCCGCGCCAAGGACGCCGGCCCGCTCACCCCCGCCATGATCTCGGCGGGCAAGCTGGACAACTGCCGCGTGGCCATCAGCATCGCGCGGGAGGCCCGCGAGATGCTCGGCGGCAACGGCATCACCCTGGAGCACTCGCCGCTGCGGCACGCGAACAACCTCGAGTCCGTGCGCACCTACGAGGGCACGGACGAGGTCCACCAGCTCACGCTCGGCCGGCACCTCACGGGCATCGGCGCGTTCGCCCCGGCCCGCTGAGCCCCGCGCCCGGGGTCAGGCGTCGTCGGCGGGCACCTCGGGCGCCGGGACCTCCTCGGCGACGGACGCGAGGATCGGGGTGGCCGGCAGCTTCCGCACGCGCTTGGGGCGGCGGGCGCGGGCGGGGATGAGGGCGCGCATGTTCTCGGTCTTGCCGAAGCAGAGCAGCCGGTCGCCCTCCTCGAGGACCTTGGTGTCCGCGGGGTTGGGGAACACGGAGGTGCCGCGGTGCAGGGTGAGCACCTGCAGGTCCTTCGCGAGCAGCCCGGAGTCCTCGATGGACTGGCCCACCCAGCCGGAGCCGGCGTGCACGGTGATCTCACCGACCCCGTACCCGGTGGACACGGCCAGGCGCTGGCGCACGTCGATGTCCGGGAAGCCGGCCTGGTCCGCCACGTAGTCGATGATCGCGCCGGCCACGTCCAGGTCCGTGGCGGCCTCGATGCCCTGCAGCCCCGGCGAGGAGTTCACCTCCATGACCAGCGGGCCGTGCTCGCCCTCGAGCATGTCCACGCCGGCCACGCGCAGGCCCATGATGTGGGCCGCCCGCACGGCGGTCTCCGCGTACTCGGGCGAGAGCTCGACGCGCTCCACGGTGCCGCCGCGGTGCACGTTGGAGCGGAACTCGTCCCCCTGGGCCCGGCGGCGCATCGCGGCCACCACGCGGTCCCCCACCACGAGCGCGCGGATGTCCGTGCCCTTGGACTCCTCCACGAACCGCTGGATGAGCACCTGCTGGTTGGTGCCGTGCAGCGTCTCGATGATCGCCTCGGCCACCTTCTTGGTCGGCGCCAGGATCACGCCGATGCCCTGAGTGCCCTCGAGCAGCTTGATCACCACGGGCGCCCCGCCCACCATGTCGATCGCCGTGGAGACCTCGCCGCGGTTGCGCACGAACACGGTGGCGGGCATGTCGATCTCGTGGCGGGAGAGGATCTGGGTGGCCCGCAGCTTGTCCCGCGAGTTCATGATCCCGGCGGCCGTGTTGGGCGTGTAGACGTCCATCTGCTCGAACTGGCGCACCACGGCGGTGCCGAAGTAGGTCACCGAGTTGCCGATGCGCGGCAGGACGGCGTCGTAGCCGGAGAGGGGGCGGCCGCGGAACATCAGATCGGGCTCGTCCGAGCTGAGGTCGATGCCGAAGCGCAGGGTGTCCAGGACCTTCACCTGGTGGCCGCGCTCGAGCGCCGCGGTCTTGAGGCGCTGCGTCGAGTAGGCGCGCAGGGAACGGGAGAGGATGGCGAGCTTCATGACCGCTTTCCTGGGAGGATGAGGGGCGTGTCTGAATCTAAGCACACGGCCCCGGCCCCCCACGGCGTGCCCCCCACCGACGACGGCGCCGCTCGCCCGGGGCTGGTGGGCTGGCGCGAATGGGTCGGCCTGCCCGCCGCCCACACCCCCTGGATCAAGGCCAAGATCGACACCGGCGCCCGCACCTCGGCGCTCCACGCCTTCGGCATCGAGCGGTTCGCCCGCGACGGCGCCGCGTGGGTCCGGTTCGAGGTGCACCCGTGGCAGACCTCGGCGGCGGACGCGCGGACGGCCGAGCTGCCGGTGGCCGACCTGCGCACGGTCCGCTCCTCGAACGGCGAGGCGCAGGAGCGCGTCGTCGTCGTGATGCCGCTGACCCTGGCCGGCCGCACGATCGAGGCGGAGGTGACCCTGACCCACCGGGACGAGATGGGCTTCCGCATGCTCGTGGGGCGCACCGCGCTGGCCGCCGGCGGCCTCCTCGTGGACCCCGCCGCCTCGTACGTGGGCGGGCAGCCGCCGCGCGGCGTGCGCCGCCGGAACCGGGGACGCGCATGAGCCGTCGCCCCGCCCGCGCCCCCTTCGCGTTCGGCGGGGTCGAGGTGGCGGCCGGCCGCCGCCACGAGCTGTCCCTGCCGATCTCCCAGCTCGTCACCGGCGCGGACGTCACCCTGCCCGTGCACGTGCTGCACGGCCGCGAGGACGGGCCCACCGTGTGGGTCTCCGCCGCGATCCACGGGGACGAGGTGGCCGGCGTCGAGATCGTCCGCCGCGTCATGGAGCGGCTGCAGCCCACGCAGCTGCGCGGCACCCTGCTGGCCGTGCCCATCGTCAACGTGCTCGGCGTGATGGCCGGGGACCGCTACCTGCCGGACCGCCGCGACCTGAACCGCTCCTTCCCCGGCTCCGCCCGGGGCTCGCTGGCCTCGCGCATCGCGCACCTGATGATGACCGAGGTGATCGGCCGCTGCACCGTGGGCATCGACCTGCACACCGGCGCGGACCGCCGCTCCAACCTGCCGCAGATCCGGTGCGACCTGGAGGACTCCCAGACCCGTGCGCTCGCCGAGGCGTTCGGCGCGCCCGTGCTCTTCCACGCCCGCCTGCGGGACGGCTCCCTGCGCGCCGCGGCCCGCGAGACCGGCGCGCGCGTGCTGCTCTACGAGGCCGGTGAGGCCTGGCGGTTCGACGAGTACGCGATCGCCCCCGGCGTGGACGGGGTCCTGCGCGTGCTCGCCGCCCTGGACATGGTGGACCCCGCGGACATCGGGCTCACCGAGCCCGGGCCGGACGCCGTCGTCGACGCCCCCGGTCCGCTGCCCGGCGAGGTCCCCGAGGAGCGGACCACGGACGTGCCCGAGGCGACCGACGCCACCGGCGAGGACACCGCCGCCGTGCACCCCGACGTCGTCGACGGTGAGCAGGACGCCCCCTACCTGGTGTGGCAGTCCACCTGGGTGCGCGCCCGCGCGGACGGCCTCGTGCACCTGGACGTCGCGCTCGGCGAACGCGTGAACGCCGGGGACCGGATCGGCGCGCTCTACAACTCGTTCGGCCGCCGCCTCGCGCACGTGAAGGCCGAGCTGACCGGCGTGGTCATCGGCCGCACCGAGGCACCCCTGGTGCACCGCGGCGACGCCCTCGTGCACATCGGGGGATGGGACGCGTGAGCACCCCCACGACGACGGCGGGCCCCGACGCCCGCGCGCTGACCCGGGGCCACCGCAGGGCGAGCCGGGGCCGCGGGGCGCCGTCGTCGGGCCGGCGCGGGACGCTGAGCCCTACCGCGGCCGCGCGCGCCGATGCTCCACTGGTGGGGTCCGAACCGCCCGCCGAAGCCCTCGCCGGGCCGGCGGTGCGGACCGCCCACCGTCCTGGAGGTTCCGTCATGACCGCCCGTCCCGTCGCCCCCGGCATCCACCTCGTCCAGCACGCGAACGTGAACTGCTACCTCATCGAGGACACGGACGGGCTGACCCTTGTGGACGCCGGCCTGCCCGCCGTGTGGCGTCCGCTGGGGCACGCCGTGCGCGCGCTCGGGCGTCGCCCGGAGGACATCAAGGCCCTCGTGCTCACGCACGCGCACTTCGACCACGTCGGTGCCGCGCGTCGCCTCGTGGAGCGGCTGGGGGTCCCGGTGTACGCCCACCGCGCCGAGCACTACCTCGCCGCCCATCCCTACTCCTACGCGCACGAGAACCCGCGCGCGCTCTACCCGCTCCGCCACCCGGCCGCGCTGCCGATCCTGGGCTCGATGGTGGCCGCCGGGGTGTTCACGGTGAAGGGCGTCAGGGCGACGGCCGAGCTCACCCCGGGGGAGACGGTGCCCGTCCCCGGGCGCCCCGTGGTGGTGCCGAGCCCGGGCCACACGCACGGCCACTGCGCCCTGCACCTGCCGGACCGGGACGTCCTCATCTCCGGCGACGCCCTCGTCACCCTGGACCCCTACACCGGTCGCCGCGGCCCGCGCATCATCGCCGGGGCCGCGACCGCCGACAGCGGCCTCGCCCTGCGCTCGCTGGACGCCCTCGCCGCGACGGGGGCCGGCACGGTCCTGCCCGGTCACGGCGAGCCGTGGCACAGCGGCGTCGCGAGCGCCGTCGAGGAGGCGCGCCGGCACGGGCCCGCCTGAGCGCGCCGCCCGGTTCAGGCCGGGGGCGGGCGCCGGGCGATGGCCCGGCCGCCGTGCACGAGCCGGTAGTAGAGCAGCAGCGCCATCCCGACCCCGCCGGAGAGCAGGTACATCACCGGGATCCCGACGGCGGCCGCCACCGCGCCGAGCACCATGGGGCCGAGGCCGGTGCCGAGGTCCAGGAGCAGGAAGAACGTGCCCGTGGCGACGCCGATCTCGGTGGGCCGGACCACCTTGATCGCGATGGTCTGGAACACGCTCACCACGGGCCCGTAGGTCAGCCCCAGCAGGGCGCCGGCCGCGAGCATGCCCGCCGGCTCCCGCCACAGCGCCAGCACCGCGTAGGAGACGGCCATGCCCGCGAGGATCGGGTAGACGACGGCGTTGTCCCCGTGCCGGTCGTGCAGCACGCCCAGGACGGCGCGGCCCACGATGGTGCCCGCGGCGAAGAGCAGGAAGAACAGGCTCGGCACCATCGCCGGGTAGCCCTGCTGCTGCGCGAACGTGGCCATGAACGCGAGGATGCCGCCGTACATGAACCCGGAGGCCAGGGCCACGCCCGCCGCCGGCGCCACCTCCGCGGAGAACACGTCCGCCCGGTGCAGCCGGAACCGGCCCGTCAGCGGCGGCTCGGGCACGCGCAGGAACAGGGCGATCAGCAGGGCCATGCCCGTGAAGCCGATGCACGCCCAGAACAGGGCGTCGTAGCCGAGGGTGGTGCTCAGCTGCAGGGCCACCATCGGCCCGACGGCGCCCGCGAGCGTCATGGACGTGGAGAACCAGCCGGTGCCCTCGGAGCGGCGCACGGGCGGGACGATCCGCTGCACGGCCGTGGCCAGCACGGTGCCGGCCGCGCCGAAGCACATGCCGTTGAGCAGCCGGACCGCGGTCAGCGTGGCCAGGGAGTCCGCCCAGAGGTACGCCGCCGTCGTGAGGACGTAGCAGGCCAAGGCGACGAGCAGGACCCGCCGCCGCCCCCACGCGAAGGTGGCGGGCGTCGTCGTCATGCGGGTGAGGACCGCGCCCAGCACGAACGCCCCCACCACGACGCCGGCCTCCGCGTCCGACGCGCCGAAGGACGTGACGGCGTAGAGCGCCATCGCGGTCATGAGCGTGTAGAAGATCATCGCCACGAACAGGTAGGTGGCGCTGACGAGGATGAACGGGCGCGTCCACAGGGGCGGGCGCGGGG
>NZ_JASDCZ010000115.1:0-7562 GCF_030407635.1 Micrococcus sp. APC 4021 | reverse complement strand
AGGGTAGGCGATGCGGTAGACTCGACCCTCGGCCTCCCTGCAGTCCGCGGTGGGGTGGGCCCCGCGTCGTCCGCCCCTGGATCTGCCGCTGATCGGCCACGGCTACCCCGCGCTGCTGCGCACGCCGCGGGCCCGATGGTGGAACCCGCTCGCGTCCTTCGGCCTCGTGCTGGCCGGCCTGGTGGGCCTCCTCGTGCTCGGGGGCGTGCTGGGCGCTCTCGCCCTGATCGCCACGTCCGGGCCCGCGCTGCTCGGCGCGGCCGACCCGACGGACGTGACCGACCTCGACCTGTACTCCGCGCCCATGGTGCTGCTGAACAACCTCCTGCTCGCCGCGCTGATCGGGGTCGCGCTGCTGGCCGTGGCGCTGGGCCACCCCGTCGCCGCCCGCTTCGTCCACTCGGTCGAGGGCCGCGTGCGCTGGCGCTGGCTGGCGCGCTGCGTCGTCGTGCTGACGCCGCTGTTCCTCGCCTACGTGCTGGGCGCGTGGGCCCTCGACGGCGCCCCCACGGCCCCGCGCGCGCAGGACTGGGTCTGGCTGCTCGTCACGGCGTTCGTGCTCACCCCGTTCCAGGCCGCGGGCGAGGAGTACCTGTTCCGCGGGTGGCTGCTGCTGGCCGTCGGCACGTGGATCCGCCGGCCGGTCGTGGCCGCCGCGGTCACCGCGGTGCTCTCGGCGGCGACCTTCTCGCTCGCCCACGGCTCGCTCGACCCGTGGATCCTGCTGGACCTCGCCGCGTTCGCCGTCGCCGCCGTCCTGCTCACGTGGCGCACGGGCGGGCTCGAGTCCGCCGTCGCCCTCCACGTGGTCAACAACGTGGTGATCATCGCCGTCGGCACGCTCGTGGGCACCGTCGAGGACAGCTACGTGGGCGCGGAGACCGCCGGCTCCCCGGCGGCCACGCTGCTCTCGGTGGCGGTGGTCGCGGTGGCCACGGCGCTGCTGCTCTGGCAGGCGCGGCGGGCCGGGATCGCCCGGACGGTCCCGGTCACCGTGGGCGCCCGCCCCTGACCGGCGCCGCCCACCAGGCCACCGTCACGTAGGGCACCTGCAGGACCGCGTCCGCCGCATGGCCCAGGTGCTCGTGCAGGTACCAGTCGAGGTTGGCCGTCATCCGGGACCGGATCCGCTCGTCCGCGCGCAGCCAGTACGAGCGCGAGGCCATGAGTCCGTGCAGCCCCGCCGCGGTCATGGGCTGCGTCCACGCCCAGCGCGCGTGCTCCTCCGCCCCGAACGGGGCGGCGAACCGGCGCTGCTCCGGCCGGGCGGCGTGCACGTCCCCGGCGTGCATGATCCGGGTGAGACGGTGCACCCACGGCACCGCCGTGTCGAGCTGGTTCCACACCGCGGCCAGGCGCCCACCCGGGCGCAGCACCCGTGCGGCCTCCGCGCTCGCCGCGGCCGGGTCCATCCAGTGCCATGCCTGGGCCGCCACCACGGCGTCGGCGCTCGCCGCCGGCAGGCCCGTGGCCTCGCCCGTGCCCGGCACGGCGCGCACCCGCCCGCCCGTGCCGGCCGCGACCTCGCGTTCCAGGACGGCGCGCATCGACGCCGACGGCTCGAGGGCCGTCACCGTCCGCACCCGGTCCGCCGGGCGGGCCGCGAGCAGCCGGGTGAACAGTCCCGTCCCGGCCCCGAGCTCCACCACCTCCGCGCCGTCGGCGATGCCCGCCAGGACGCGGTCCACCACGGCGGCCGGGTAGGAGGGGCGGACGGCGTCGTAATGCTCCCCGCCGGTCTCGAAGGGGTTGGGCCCGGCCCGACGGGCCCGGGCCGGGCGCCCCGGCAGGTTCGGCACAGCGGGGGAAGCGCCCGGCTCCGGGGCGCTCACCGGTCGGAGGGGGTCGTGGCCAGGATCGCCCGGGCCTCGTCCACGTCCTGCGTGATCTGCGCCACGAGCTTCTCGACGCCCTCGTAGGCGACCATCCCGCGCAGCCGGGCCACGAACTCGACCTCGATGTGCTGGCCGTACAGGTCGAAGTCCTCCACCCGCTCGTCATGGCGGTCGATCACGTGCGCCTCCACCACGCGGGAGACGTCCTCGAACGTGGGGTTCGAGCCGATGGAGATCGCGGCCGGCCACACGCCGCCGTGCGCGTCGTGCACCCAACCGGCGTAGACGCCGTCGGCCGGGATCATGCCCTGCACATCCGTCTCGAGGTTCGCCGTGGGGAAGCCGAGCTCGCGGCCGCGCGCGAACCCGTGCACCACCTCGCCGGCGAGCACGTGGTGCCGGCCGAGCACGGCCGCGGCCTGAGCGACGTCGCCCGCGGCCAGGGCCTCGCGCACCCACGTCGAGGAGCAACGGCGCTCCGGCTCGGCCCCGTGCTCGGCGGGGAACTCCTCGACGGCCTCGACCTCGAAGCCGTAGCGGGCCCCCAGGCGCACCATCTCCGCGACGTCGCCGGTGTTGCCCCGGCCGAAGCGCACGTCGTGCCCCACGACCACGACGGCGGCATGCAGCCCGTGCACGAGCATGCCGCGGACGAACTCCTCCGGGGACTGGTCCGCGAACTCGAGGGTGTACCGCTGCAGGAGCACCGCGTCCAGACCCGCCTCCTCCAGGAGGACGACCCGCTGCTCGGGGCTGATGATGTCCACGTGGGGCACCTCGGGCTGGTGCACGGCGCGCGGGTGCGGGGTGAAGGTCACGGCCACGGCCAGGGCGTCGCGGGCCCGCGCCAGCTCGACGACCCGGCGCAGCACCTCCCGGTGGCCGCGGTGCACGCCGTCGAAGTTGCCCAGGGTGACCACGGTGCGCGGCAGGTCCGTGGGGACCTCGTCCAGGCTGTTCCAGACCCGCATCAGAGCGCCCCCGCCTCGGCCGGGCGGGCGGGGCGGTGCGTCAGCAGCCAGATCAGGCCGACCACCGGCAGCACGAGCGGCACATAGCCGTAGCCCGCGCCGAACCGGGACCACACGGTGTCGTGGGCGAACATCCCCGGATCCAGGACGGTCCACAGGCCCACGCCCACCACGCCGGCCAGCTCCACGAGCACGGCGCCCAGCGCCACGGCCCAGGCGCGCGCGCCGGAGCGGGCGAGCGCGAACGTCGCCACGATGTACACGACCGCCGCGACCGCGGAGAGCGTGTACGCCACGGGGGCGGCGTCGAACTGCGTGAGGATCTGGAAGAGGCTGCGCGCGCTCGCGGAGAGGGCGAACACCGCGTAGACCATGACGATGATCCGGCCGAGACCCTGGTTGCGCGCGGGGGCGCCGTCGCTGGGTGCCATGTCCATCCTCCTCACCACTGCCCGAACCAGATGACCTGCATGCGATGCAGCATCACGGCGATCGTGGGCCCGACCACGGCCAGCACGAGGTTGGACCACCGGGTCTTGTCCGTGACGGCCCAGCCCACGGCGATCACCGGCACGATCAGGGCGGTGAGGATGTAGCCCCAGAACTCCCAGCCGGGGCCGTTCAGGGTGTCCCCGCCGAGCTGGCGGACGGCGGCGGCCGCCGCATAGACGAGCGTGAACAGCTCGACGGCGGCCACCGAGAGGATCGAGGCGTCCGCGGGGTGGCGGCGGATCGCCGTCATCACCACGCAGACGACGAACGAGACGGCACCGATCACCAGTCCCGTCCAGAACCAGGCGTCGAGGATCATGCGGTCCTTCCCTGTCCCGGCCCCTCGGCCGGGGCGAACACGAGCTGGGGCTTGGCGACGTCGGCGCCGCGGCGGCGCACGTCGGAGACGAGGGCGATGACGCGGCCGTCCGGCGCGCGCCCGGCGACGAGCGTCTCACCCGTGCCGGTGGGCGCCACGACCCGCCCGAAGGCGAGCTCGTGGGCCTCGTGCTCCGTCAGCTCGCGCACCGGGAAGAGCCCGGCGGCGGCCTCGGAGAGCTCGGTCATCGCGAACCGCTCCGCGAGGGCCTCGAGCGAGAGCGCGTCGGCCACGTCGAACGGGCCGACGGCGGTGCGGCGCAGCGCCGTCAGGTGACCGCCGGTCTCGAGGGCCTCGCCCAGGTCGCGGGCGAGCGCCCGGATGTAGGTCCCGGAGGAGCAGCGCACGGTGACGTCGAGGTCGACCAGCCGGCCGCCGTCGAGCCGGCGCAGCTCGTGCACCGTGAACTCGTGCACGGTGACGGGGCGGGCGTCGAGGGTGACGTCCTCTCCCGCGCGGACGCGATCGTAGGCGCGCCGGCCCGCCACCTTGACGGCGGAGACGGCCGAGGGCGCCTGCAGGATCTCGCCCGTGAGGGCGGCGACCTGCTCGGCCACGCGCTCGGGCGTGACGGCGTTGGCCAGCCGGGTCTGCACGACCTCGCCCTCCGCGTCGTCCGTGACGGTCGACTGCCCGAGCCGGATCGTGGCCGTGTACGTCTTGTCCGTGCCCGTGATGGCGGTCAGCAGGCGCGTGGCCTTGTTGACGCCGACCACGAGCAGGCCCGTGGCCATGGGGTCCAGGGTGCCGGCGTGGCCCACCTTGCGGGTGCCCGCCAGCCGGCGGACCCGCCCGACGACGTCGTGCGAGGTCCACCCCTGCGGCTTGTCCACGAGGACGACCCCCGACGCCTCCGTTCCCGGCGCGTCGGGGGCCTGTCCCCCGGTGCTGCGTGCGCTCACCGTGCCGCGGGCCTCAGGCGCGCGGGGCGTCGTCGGCGTCGGCGTCCGGCTCCGCGGTGCGGTACGGGTCCGCGTCACCGGCGTACGACGCGCCCTCGCGCGCCTTCGCCAGCTCGGCGTCCCGCTCCTTGGCCGCGCGGAGGACGTCCTCCAGGTGTGCGGCCGCCTCGGGGACGGTGTCCGCCACGAACTCGAGTGTGGGCACCAGGCGGATGGTGAGCCCGCGGCCCACCTCGCGGCGCAGGATGCCGCGGTTGTCCTGGATGCCCTCGTGGGCGGCGGCCACCGTGGCCTCGTCGCCCAGGACGGTGTAGTAGACGGTGGCGTGCTGCAGGTCGTTGGTCACGCGGACCTCCGTCACGGTGACGGGCTCCACGCGGTCGTCCTTGACGCCGCGGCGCAGCGCCTCGGCCACGAGGACCTTGATGCGCTGGGCCAGACGGCCGGCGCGTGCCGGATCGGCCATGGTGCGGTTCCTTCCGGTGGTGATGGTTCAGAGGGTGGGACGCGGAGGGCGGGGGCCCGTGCGGGCCCCCGCCCCGGCCGTCAGACGCGCGGCTTCTCCTGCATCTCGAAGGTCTCGATCACGTCGCCCTCCTTGATGTCGTTGAAGCTGCCCAGGCCGATGCCGCACTCGTAGCCCTCGCGGACCTCCGTGGCGTCGTCCTTGAAGCGGCGCAGCGACTCGATCTTGAGGTGATCGGAGACCACCACGCCGTCGCGCACCAGGCGGGCCTGGGCGTTGCGGCGGATGAGGCCCGAGCGCACGAGCGAACCGGCGATGTTGCCCCACTTGGAGGAGCGGAACACCTCGCGGACCTCGGCCGAGCCGAGCTCGACCTCCTCGTACTCCGGCTTCAGCATGCCCTTGAGCGCGTTCTCGATGTCGTCGATCGCGTCGTAGATCACGCTGTAGAAGCGCATGTCCACGCCCTCACGGTCGGCCAGGTCGGCGACCCGCTCGGCGGGGCGCACGTTGAACCCGATGATGATGGCGTTGTCCACGGTCGCCAGGTTCACGTCATTCTGCGTGATGGCGCCGACGCCGCGGTGGATGACGCGCAGCTGCACCTCGTCCTCGCCGACCTCGATCTTGAGCAGCGAGTCCTCGAGCGCCTCGACGGCACCGGACGCGTCGCCCTTGATGATGAGGTTGAGCGTGTCCAGCTTGCCCTCGGCCACGGCCTGGTCGAAGTCCTCCAGGGTGATGCGCTTGCGGCGCTTGGCCAGCTGGGCGTTGCGGTCCGCGGCCTCGCGCTTCTCCGCGATCTGGCGGGCGGTGCGCTCGTCGTCGGTGACGAGGAACGAGTCGCCGGCACGCGGCACCGCGGACAGGCCGAGCACCTGGACGGGACGCGACGGATCGGCCGCCTCCACGGCGTTGCCGTTCTCGTCGAACATGGCGCGCACACGGCCGTGGGCGGAGCCCACCACCATGGTGTCGCCCACGCGCAGCGTGCCGGTCTGCACCAGCACGGTGACGACGGCGCCGCGGCCCTTGTCGAGGTTGGCCTCGATGGCCACGCCGCGGGCGGCCTTGTGCGGGTTCGCCGTGAGCTCGAGGGCGGCGTCCGCGGTGAGCAGGATCGCCTCGAGCAGCTGGTCGATGTTGATGTTGTTGCGCGCGGAGACGTCCACGAACATCGTGTCGCCGCCGTACTCCTCGGGCACGAGGCCGTACTCGGTGAGCTGACCGCGGATCTTGTCCGGGGCGGCGGTGTCCTTGTCGATCTTGTTGACCGCCACCACGATCGGCACGCCGGCCGACTGGGCGTGGTTGAGCGCCTCGACGGTCTGCGGCATGACGCCGTCGTCGGCCGCCACCACCAGCACGGCGATGTCGGTGACCTTCGCACCGCGGGCACGCATGGCGGTGAACGCCTCGTGACCCGGGGTGTCGATGAAGGTGAGGCGACGCTGCTCGCCCTCGTGCTCCACGGGCACCTGGTAGGCGCCGATGTGCTGCGTGATGCCGCCGGCCTCGCCCTCGATGACGTTCGAGGAGCGGATGGCGTCCAGCAGACGCGTCTTGCCGTGGTCCACGTGGCCCATGACGGTGACGACCGCGGGGCGCGGCTCGAGGTCGGCCTCGTCCTCGTTGGCCGCCTCGGCCTCGAGGTCGATGTCGAAGGCCTCCAGCAGCTCCTTGTCCTCGTCCTCCGGGGACACGATCTGGACCTTGTAGCCCAGCTCGTCGCCGAGCAGCTGGAAGGTCTCCTCGTCGAGGGACTGGTTGGCCGAGGCCATCTCGCCGAGGGTGAAGAGCACCTTCACCAGGTCGGCGACGTCGGCGCGGATCTTCTCGGCGAAGTCGGCCAGGGACGCGCCGCGGCGCAGGCGCAGAACGGTGGTGCCGTCACCCTTGGGGACCTTGACGCCGCCGATCTCACGCGTGTGCTGCTGCTCGAACTCCTGGCGCTTCGCGCGCTTCGACTTGCGTCCCCTGCGCGGGCCGCCGCCGCGCCCGAAGGCGCCCTGGGCGTTGCCGCGACCGCCACGGCCGCCCGGGCCGCCGGGACGACCCGGACCGCCACCGGGGCCGCCGCCCGGACGGCCACGGCCGCGGGCCGGCTGCGGGGCCGGGGTGATCTGCTTGGGCATCATGCCCGGGTTCGGACGCGGCCCACCGGGGCGGGGACCGCCGGCGCCCGCGGCCGGGCGCGGACCGCCCGGACGGGGACCGCCGGCACCGGCCGGCGGACGGGGGCCGCCCGGACGAGGCGCGCGGTCCTCACGACCGGAGCGCATGCCCTGCGAGGGGGCGAACGGGTTGTTGCCCGGACGCGGAGCACCGCCACGGCCGCCCGGGCGGGCGCCCGGGCGAGGCCCGGCGGAGCCGCCCTTGGGGCTGAACGGGTTGTTGCCGGGACGCGGGGCGCCCGGCTTGGGCGCGGAGGCACCCGGCTTGGGCGCGGCGGCGCCCGGCTTCGGCACGGCCGACCCCGGCGTGGCCGGCGGCTGCGGGGCCTTCGGCTCGGCCGGG
>NZ_JASDCZ010000114.1:0-7599 GCF_030407635.1 Micrococcus sp. APC 4021 | reverse complement strand
GAGGCCCTGGCGGTGTGGGTGAACCACTACAACTACCATCGGCCTCATACCTCCTGCGGAGACGCTCCTCCGGCCTCGTTGGCACCGGCCCGAGTCAACAACGTCATGCCCTCCTACACCTAGCGCCGGGGGCGGACCGGTCCGGCCATCGGGGCGTGTCCGCACGCGGCGTGTCCCGTCGGCCGCTCAGGGGCGCGGCCGGGTGGCCAGCCACCGGGCCAGCAGGCCGTCGGGGACCTCCTCGGCGGTCACCGCGAACGTCCGGTGGTCCCGCCAGGCGCCGTCCACGTGCAGGTACGCGCGCCGCAGGCCCTCGTCGCGCAGGCCGAGCTTCGCCACGACCCGCAGGCTGGCCGCGTTCTCCGGGCGGATGTTGACCTCGACCCGATGCAGACCGGCGCTGCGGAACGCCCAGTCCGTCGCCATGGCCACGGCCGTCGGCGTCAGCCCCCGGCCGGCCTCGCGACGGTCGATCCAGTAGCCGATCGAGCCGGAGCGCACCGAGCCGTACTGGATCCCGCCCAGGGACAGCAGCCCCACCAGGCGGTCCCGGTCCGGGCGGTCGTCGTCGAGGGCCATGCCCCACGTGTAGGCGCTGCCGTCCCGGCCCTGGCGGCCGTGCCAGCGGACCATCTGCCCGAACGACGCCGGGCTCGCGCCCGGCACGGGGCTCGTGGCGTCCCACGGCGTCAGCCACTCGCGGTTGTGCGCCCGCTGCTCCTCCCACGCCTCCCGGTCCCGCCTCCGCAGCGGCCGCAGGGCGAGGGTGCCGTGCCGCAGGGTCACGGGCCAGGGGGAACGCTGCCAGGACATGGCGTCGATCCTATGCGCGGCCGGGCGCGGCACCGGTGCGGCGGGCATCATGGGGACATGCGCACTCCCCCTCCCGTGCCCGAGCCCGCCGCCACGGGCCCCGTCGCCGGCGTCGACGACGTCGTGGACGCCAAGGCCGCCCTGCGTGCGCGCCTGCGCACCGCCCGCCGCGACCGCTCCCCCGCGCGCCGCGCCGACGAGTCCGCGGCCGCCGTCGAGCACCTGTGGGCGTGGCTGGGTCCGCGCGTGGCCGCGGCGACCGCGGACGGGACCGCCCCGGTGGTGGCCACCGTGCTGCCGATGGCCACCGAGCCGGACACCGGTGGGCTGCGCGCCCGCCTGCTGGCCGCGGGGGCGCGGGTGCTCGTCCCCGTGATCGAGCCGGAACGACGCCTGAGCTGGGCCTCCTGGCACCCGGGCGTCGCGACGGCGCGCGCGGCGAACGCCCCCGTGGACGAGCCCGTGGGCGAACGGCTCGGGACCGACGCGCTGGCGGCGGCGACCGCGGTGGTCATGCCGGCGCTCGCGGTGGCCGAGGACGGGATGCGCCTGGGCCAGGGCGGGGGCTACTACGACCGCTTCCTCGCCGAGCTGCCGCGGAGCGTGCCGACCGTGGCCCTCGTGTTCGAGGACGAGCTGCTGCCGGCGGGCGCCATCCCTGCCGAGCCCACGGACCGGCCCGTGGACGGCGTCGTCACCGCGGCCGGGCTGCGCTGGGTCTGAGCCCGGCCCGCGGCGCGGAGTAGCATCGGGGGTCGGATCCCCCCAGAACCGCGCGCCCCGGCGCGCCCCGAGCGAGCTGGAGCTGAGCATGCCCACCTACGCCTACCGCTGCAAGGACTGCGGCCACGCCTTCGACGTCGTCCAGGCCTTCACCGACGACGCCCTCACCGAGTGCCCCGCGTGCGGCGGCGTCCTGCGCAAGCAGTACGGCTCGGTCGGCGTGAGCTTCAAGGGCTCCGGGTTCTACCGGACCGACTCGCGCTCCGGCACGGGCGGCACCGGCTCGGCCGGCGGATCGACCTCGGACTCGGCCGCCGGGTCCTCGACGTCCTCGACGTCGTCCTCGTCCTCCGCCCCCGCGAACTGACCCGGCCGGATCGGGCCGGCTCAGCCCCAGTGGGGCGGGCGCTGCTCGCGCAGCCAGCGGTCGTGCTCGGCCTCGGCCGCGCCGATCTCGACCCCGGCCTCATGTCCGGTCGGCGCGGTCGCCGGCGACGTCCCGGCCTGCCCGGTCAGCCGGGGCATCCCGGGCAGGCGCGGCTCGCGGCCGTCGGCGGCTGCCGGGCCGGTGCCCGGGGCGTCCGCCCGGCGCGGGCCGCGGCGGCGCGGCGCGCCGTCAGCGGACATCGTCGTCGGTCTCGTCCGTCTCGTCCGCCGGCTCCACGCCCAGCCGGTCGGCCAGCTCGCGGGCCACGGACTCCGGGTCCGCGAACACGTCGATCGCCCACAGGGTCCGGGGCTCCCAGCCGCGGGCCTCGAGCCCCTCGGGCAGGGTCCGCGAGCGCTGCCGCACCGTGAGGGCGCGGTACACCTCGCCGCCGTCGCCGGCCAGGGCCAGCGGACGGGGCGCCTCGTCCCGGTCCGCGCGCGGATCGAGCACGGCCAGGTCCATGACGCCGGCGTAGCGGGGCAGGACGCGGGCGCCGTGCTCCTCGAGACGGTCGCGCAGATCGGCCAGCAGCGGGTCGCCCACCATGCCCACCGGATCCGCGGCGTCCTCGCCGAGGTAGGCCTCGAGCAGCCGCAGGAACCAGAGGGCGCCGCCGTCGAGCCGGTCCTCGTCCAGGTCGGCGGCGCGCAGCGCGGAGACGAGGTGCAGGCGCCGGCGGGCGCGGGTGAGCGCGACCGTGACCATGCGCTCGCCGCCCGGGTCGGAGAAGGCGCCGAAGTGGTGCACCACGCGGCCGTGCGGGGTGCGGCCGTAGCCGGGGGTGAGGATCACGGCGTCGCGCGTCACGGAGGCGGCGCGCACGACCGGCACGATCACGAACGGCTCGGCGTCGGCGGCGTCCTCGCCGCGGCCGCGGGCGAGGAACTCGTGGGCCCACGGCGCCTGCGCGGCCGTGGCCTGCACGGCGGCGGCCACCCGGCGGGCGTGCTGCTCGGACACCGTGACCACGGCCAGGGACTGCTCGGGCCGGTCGCGGATGTGCTCGAACACGCGCTCCACGGTGCGGGCGACCTCGGCGTTCGTGGACTCGACCACGTCGCCGCCGGTCATCGGGATGCCGGTGCCCTCGGGCAGGTACTCGGCCGTGACGGCACGATCCCGGCCGGTGGCCTCGCCCGCGGTGGGCAGCGCGTCCAGGGCGCCGTCATAGGCGAGCGCGGAGAGCAGGCGCACGAGGCGCCGCTCGAGGGGGCGGTGCACGGTGCGCAGCGGCAGGGTGGGCAGCACCTCGTCCAGCGCGTCGTGGGCCGAGCGCAGCGGGCGCAGGGGCCCGGCGGTCGCCGTCGGGTCCACGGACACCTGGAACGACTGCGGGCGCCCGATGACCGGGTCGCCGAGGGCCACCACCTGGGGGGCGCGGGTGAGCGCGCCCATCGCGGTGGCCAGGGCGGTCGCGTCGGCCTCCAGCAGCACGACGACGTCGGCGCGCCACTCCGGGGGGAACTCGGACAGGGCCATGGGCGAGGTGGTGACCACCGGCACGAGCGGCTGCAGGAGCTCGGGGGTGATCGTGGCCAGGGACTCGACCGTGGGGCTGCCCTGCTTGAGCAGGGTGCGCAGCACGGCCGCGTCCGCGCGATAGGTGCGCAGCGCCTCCCGCCAGCGCGCGGCCAGCGCGGCGGAGAGCCGGGCGCCGCCGCGCTCGAGATGGGCGCGGTCCAGGTCGCGGAACCCGCGCTCGACCTCCGCCAGGTCCGTGCCGCTCATCATGGCCAGGAAGTCGTCCCCGGAGATCATCGCCTCGAGCGCGGACTGCCACCATGCCAACTCGAGCTCGGCGGTCAGGGCCTCGGTGGGCACCTCGCGGTCGCGCAGGTCCTCGAGCAGCTCCGCCAGGCCGTGGTCGCGCAGGCTGTCCAGCACGAGGGTGCGCTCGGGCAGCGTGGCCAGGGTGTCGCGGTCCGCCACGAGCCCGTCGACGGCGGCCACGAGGTCGTCCACGTCCCGCTCCTCCAAGGGCGCCTCGGCCACGGCCTCCGGGGCGAGGACGCCCTCGAGCCGGCGCAGGCGCTCGCGCACCTGGCCGACCTGGCCCATCACGTGCTCGCCCTGGTCCGGCACCTGCGGGGGCGTGCCCGGCTCGGCGGCGTGGCGGTTCCAGTCCTCCAGGACGGCGGCGGCGTCCACGAGGGCGCCGTGCAGGTCCGTGGGCTGCACGCCCGGGCGGACCGCGTCCTTCGCCGCGCGGCGCAGGCGGGACCGGGTCACCGAGGACATCTCGACCAGGTGGAGGCGCCGCCACGAGCTGGTGGCGGTCGCCGCGACCAGCTGGGGCACGTCGAGGGAGAACACCTCGGGGGTGAACTCGGTGAGGGTGCGGGCCACACGGCGGTAGAGGTCCGCCTGCTCCGCCCAGCCGGCCACCGTGCGCTCGGGGCGCAGGCCGGCCTGGGCGGCGGCGGTGTCCACGGCGCGCCGGGTGGTGTGCAGGGCGGCCGCCAGCTCGTCGGCCAGCTCCGAGGCGGCCTCGGTCTCCTGCACGTTGCGCACGCGGGCGCCGAACCAGCGGCTCTCGGTGGCGGCGGCCGAGAACGCGCCGAGCTCCCCGGCGCGCACGAGCTGCTCGCCCACGGCCTGCCGGTTCACGGTGGAGTCCAGCACGGAGCGCTTGAGGCGCACGGTGGTGGCCGGCGGCGTCTCGAGCCCGGTCAGGGCGGCCAGGGCCTGCATCGCCTGGAACGGCGAGCAGCCCCAGCGGGGGCGGACGTGGTGCAGTGAGCCGACGTGCTCCTGCAGCCGGCGCCGTCGTTCGGTCAGGGCGGCCTCGTCCCGGGCGGTGTCGGGGTCCACGGCCCGCTCGGAGCGCAGGACGGCCTGCACGAGCTGGCGGCGGAGCAGCTCGGGGTCCGCGTTGGCGGGCACATCCAGCGCGATCGAGCGCAGGTCCGCCTCCTCGAGGCGGTCGAGCACGTCGGCCAGGGCGGCGGAGCGCTCGGCCACGACCAACACGCGCCGACCCTCCCAGGCCAGGCGCGCGGCCAGGGCGGCGGCGGTCTGGGTCTGCCCGGTGCCGGGGGCGGCCGCCACCACGAGGGACTCCCCCGCCGCGGCGTGCTCGAGCACGCGTGCCTGGGCGGCGTCGACGTCGACGACGAGGCGCTCGTCCGCCGGGGCGACGTCATCCTCCGTGGGCGCGCCCGTGGGCTGCAGCGCCGCCGGGCGCGGCACCATGCCGGTGCCGGCGTCGTACAGGGCCTGCACGACCGGCAGATCCTCGAGGGAGGCGGGCAGCGAGGCGGTCTCGCCGAGGTCCGCGAACGTGGAGACGAGCAGGCAGTCCTCGACGTGCAGGTCCGCGATCGCGGCGGTCTCCTCGCGCAGGCGGGCGAACGCGGGGGCGGGCTCGAGGCGCGCCGTGGCGTAGGCGGCCTGCCGGTACGCCTCGGGGTCCAGGGCGATGCCGTGGTGCCGACGCAGGTTCCGCACGAGCGCCGGGTTCAGGCGGGCCGGCTCGGTGATCTGGACCTCCAGCTCGTCCCGGCCCCGGGCGCCGCGGCGCACCGTCAGGGCCACGCGGGCCAGCAACACGGGCGCGGAGCGGCGCTCCCGCCGGCCGTCCTCCTCGGCCGTCCACGTGGCCACGCCCACGGCGAGCGCGCCGACGTCGATGCCGCGCTCCTCCGCCAGCTCGCGGACCTTGGCGCGCAGGCCGAGGGAGACCTCGTGCGCCGCGTCCAGCACCGGGCCGGCCGGCAGCAGGGTGGACAGGCGGGTGCGCCGCCCCAGCAGCAGCTGCGAGACGCCGGAGGAGTTCGCTTCCGTGAGGTCGATGCTGTTGGCCGCCGAGGGCGCGAACCGCAGCATCGTGTCGTTCTCGGCGCCCGAGCCCAGGGAGGACACCCAGGCGGCCGGGTCGGGGCGGGTCTGCCCCTCGTCGGGGCGTGCGGCGGCGCGGGCGCGGGCCAGGCGCGGGAACTCCTGCTCGGTCACGTGCGTGCGGTCCTTCCTCCGTCGCCTGGGTCCAGGCGGTCTTCGTGCGGACGGCCGCCCCGGTCAGGGGCGGCCGGATGCGGCGCCGGACGCGCCGCTCACTCCCACTCGATGGTGCCCGGCGGCTTGCTGGTCACGTCGAGCACGACGCGGTTGATGCCGTCGACCTCGTTGGTGATGCGGTTCGAGATGCGGGACAGGACGTCGTCCGGGATCCGCGCCCAGTCCGCCGTCATGGCGTCCTCGCTGGTGACGGGGCGCAGGACGACCGGGTGGCCGTAGGTGCGGCCGTCGCCCTGCACGCCCACAGAGCGCACGTCCGCGAGCAGCACCACCGGGCACTGCCAGATCTGGCGGTCCAGCCCGGCCGCGGTGAGCTCGGCGCGCACGATCGCGTCCGCGCGGCGCAGCAGGTCCAGGCGCTCCTGGGTGACCTCGCCGATGATGCGGATGCCCAGTCCCGGGCCCGGGAACGGCTGGCGGTGCACGATGCCCTCGGGCAGGCCGAGCTCGGCGCCCACGGCGCGGACCTCGTCCTTGAACAGCTCGCGCAGCGGCTCGCACAGCTCGAACTCGATGTCGTCCGGCAGGCCGCCCACGTTGTGGTGGGACTTGATGTTGGCCGCCCCGTCCCCGCCGCCGGACTCGACGACGTCCGGGTAGAGCGTGCCCTGCACGAGGAAGCGGACCTCGGTGGCGTCCGGGTCGTGCTCGGACTCGAGGACGATGTCCGCCTGCGCCTTCTCGAAGGTGCGGATGAACCGCTCCCCGATGATCTTGCGCTTGGCCTCGGGGTCGGTGACGCCGGCCAGCGCGGACAGGAAGTCCTCGCGCGCGTCCACCATCACGAGGCGGGCGCCGCCGTGGGCCTCGCCGAAGGCCTGCTCGATCTCGGCGGACTCGCCCTCGCGCATGAGGCCGTGGTCCACGTAGACGCAGGTGAGGCGGTCGCCGATGGCGCGCTGCACGAGGGCCGCGGCCACGGCGGAGTCCACGCCGCCGGACAGGCCGCAGATGGCCCGCTTGTCCCCGATCTGCTCGCGGATGCGCTCGACCTGCTCCTCGATCACGCCGCTGGCCGTCCAGTCCGAGCCCAGGCCCGCACCCACGTGCAGGAACTGCTCGAGCACCCGCTGGCCGCGGGAGGAGTGGCCCACCTCGGGATGCCACTGCACGCCGTAGATGCGGCGCTCGCGGTCCTCGAACGCGGCGACGGGGGCGCCCGCGGTGGAGGCCGTCACGGCGAAGCCCTCGGGCGCCTGCGTCACGGCGTCGCCGTGGGACATCCACACGACCTGATCGAGGTCCTGGTCCGCGAACAGCACGGAGTCGGCATCCACCGAGTCCAGGCGGGTGGAGCCGTACTCCCGGGTGCCGGTCTTGGCCACGGTGCCGCCGAGGGCGTGCGCGATCGACTGGAAGCCGTAGCACAGGCCCAGCACGGGCACCCCGGCCTCGAGCAGCGCCGGGTCCAGCTGCGGGGCGCCGGGCTCGTACACCGACGACGGCCCGCCCGAGAGGATCAGCGCCGCGGGCTTACGCTCGAGGATCTGCGCCGCCGGGGTGGAGGCGGGCACGACCTCGGAGTAGACGTTGGCCTCGCGCACACGACGCGCGATGAGCTGCGCGTACTGGGCGCCGAAGTCCAGCACCAGCACCGTGGGCATCACGTCGCTGAGCGG
>NZ_JASDCZ010000113.1:0-7685 GCF_030407635.1 Micrococcus sp. APC 4021 | reverse complement strand
GGGTTCTTCTCGTCGATCATGGTCATGATTCTTACCGTTCCTCTCGGTACGGCTTACACAGACCATCTGACACGCCCCCGTTCGCCGTCTCCTCCATGCCGCCGGCCTCCGCTACCGGGTGAACGCGAAGCCGGAGAAGGACCTCCGCCGCACGGTGGACATCCTGTTCCGTCCCGCGCGCGTCGCCGTCCTCATCGACGGCTGCTACTGGCACGGGTGTCCCCAGCACTACATCGCGCCGAAGGCCAACGGCGGCTACTGGTCGGACAAGGTCGCCACGAACCGGGCCCGGGACCTGGAGACCACGCGCATCCTGACGGAGCGCGGCTGGCTCGTCCTCCGCTTCTGGGAGCACGAGGACCCGGCCGTCGTCGCGGAGCGAGTTGTCGCCGTCGTCAACGAACGGAGGCCCCGGCGAACCACCGGGGCCTCCTGAGCGGGCCGTGGCCCGCTCCCACTTCTCGAACGAAAACGCCCAGGGGTCGCCCGTTTCGTCAACGAAAGCGACCGCCCGAACCGCCCCGCCTCACCGCTTCCGGTACAGCCCCTTCTTCTGGAACTTCGGCTCGCTCGTGACGAGCATCCCCAGGGACCGGAAGATGCCCTCGTCCACGGAGCCGAGGATCGTCGTCGTGTGCACGTCGCAGCCCTCGAGGCTCGCCAGCTGCTCGACGGCCGCCTTCGCGTTCTCGTCGGTCGCCGCGGACACGGACAGCGCGATCAGCACCTCGTCCGTGTGCAGCCGCGGGTTCTTGGAGCCCAGGTGCACGGTCTTGAGCGTCTGGATCGGCTCGATCGAGGCGGGGGAGAGCAGGTGCACGTCGTCCTCGATGCCGGCCAGCACCTTGAGGGCGTTGAGCAGCACCGCGGCGGAGCAGCCCAGCAGCTCCGAGGTCTTGCCGGTCACCAGGGTGCCGTCCGCCAGCTGCACGGCCGCGCCGGGCTCACCGGTGCGCTCGGCCACCAACTGCGCGGCACCCACCACCGGGCGGTCCTCCGAGCTCAGGCCCAGCTTGGACATCACCAGGGCCACGCGCTCGGACTCGGTGTCGTCCGCGCCCTCCAGCGCCTCGTTGACTTGAGCCTTGTAGTAGCGCCGGATGATCTCCTGCTTTGCGGCCTCCTGGCACACCTCGTCGTCCACGATCGCCGCGCCGGCCATGTTCACGCCCATGTCCGTGGGGGACTTGTACGGGGTGGTGCCCGTGACCTTCTCCAGCAGCGCGGACAGCAGCGGGAACACCTCGACGTCGCGGTTGTAGCTCGTCACCCGCTCGCCGTACTCGGCCAGGTGGAACGGGTCGATCAGGTTGATGTCGTCCAGGTCCACGGTGGCGGCCTCGTAGGCGGCGTTCACCGGGTGCTCGAGCGGCAGGTTCCAGATGGGGAACGTCTCGAACTTCGCGTAGCCGGCCGGGATGCCCCGCTGCCGATCGTTGTACACCTGGCTCAGGCACGTCGCCAGCTTGCCGGAGCCCGGGCCGGGGGCCGTCACGACGACGAGGTCCCGCGTGGTCTCGGACCACTCGTTGGCACCGAAGCCCTGCTCCGAGACGATCGTGGACATGGCGTGCGGGTAGCCGGGGATCACGCGGTGGCGGGCCACCTTCAGGCCGAGGCGCTCGAGCTTCTCGAGGAACGCCAGTGCACGGTGGTTGGCGTCCTCCAGCTGCGTGACCACCACGTGCTCCACCAGGAACCCGCGCTCCCGGAACACGTCCACGAGGCGCAGGACGTCGTCCTCGTACGTGATGCCCAGGTCCGCGCGGACCTTGTTCCGCCCGAGGTCCTTGGCGTTGAAGCACACCAGGATCTCGGTCTCGTCCTTGATGCGGTCCAGCATCGCGATCTTGTTGTCCGGGGTGAAGCCGGGCAGGACGCGGGAGGCGTGCAGGTCGTCGAAGAGCTTGCCGCCCATCTCCAGGTACAGCTTCCCGCCGATCTGGCGGCGGCGTTCCTGGATGTGCTGGGACTGGAGTTCGATGTACTTCGCGCGGTCGAATCCGACGCGGTGGAGGGGGCCGGAGGCCGCGGCCTCCGTGGTCGTGCTGGCGGGGCGGGCGGTCTCATGCGTGCCGGTCATGGACTCTCAGCATAGACCCGTCCGCGGGGTGCGCGTGCGCGGCCCGGCGTCGGGCTCACCGCATCCCTCAGTCCCTCGGGTCCGCCGGGTCGTCCGCGATCCAGTCGTGCTCGGGGTCGTCGAAGCTGCGCGTGCGCCCGGTGCGCAGGTCGGTGACGTCCATGACGCCGGTGCCGCGGTCCAGGCGCACCTGCTGGTGTGAGGCGGGGTCGACGACGGTGATCGTCTGGGTCTGCGGGTCGTAGTCGTCCACCCGCACCTGGTCCTCGTACTCCTGCCGCGGGCCGTAGGACCCGTGCGTGTCGTCGTCGGGGAAGGCGGGGGCGCCGGGGGAGCGCAGCCGGCGCTCGAGGGTGCGCTCCACCCGGCGGGCGGCCGCCTCCTGCGCCTGCGTGGCCAGGCGCCGCAGACGTTCGAGGGACTCCTTGTCCTGGGAGATCTCCGCGCCGAAGAACCGCCACTGGTAGCGGTAGGCGATCATCCGCACCGCGAAGATCAGGAACGCGATGAGGAAGCCGGTGTACCCGTTGAGCGCGCCGTTCATGGCCACCACGGTCGCCAGCACCGCGCCCAGGAACGTGGGGAGGACGTAGACGCCGCGGGGGTCGAAGATGGACGGGACCTCGTTGGCGACGATGTCCCGCAGCACGCCGCCGCCCAGCGCCGTGACCATCGCGATCACCACCGTGGACACCGGGTGCACGCCCATCGAGTGCGCCAGCAGCACGCCGGACACCGTGAACAGGGCGAGACCGGCGGCGTCGAACAGGGTGATGGTCAGGTTCAGGCGATTCGGGTGGATCACCTTGACGTACACGAGCAGGGACACCAGCAGGGGCGGGGCCAGATAGACCGGGTTCTCCAGGGACGCGGGCAGACCCCGGTCCAGCAGGATGTCCCGTGTGAAGCCGCCGCCCAGGCCCGCCAGCAGGGACAGCGCCATCGAGCCCACCAGGTCGAACTGCTTGCGGGCCGCCAGCAGCGCCCCCGAGGTGGCGAAGAAGAAGATCCCGATCAGGTCCAGGGTCGTGAGCAGCCACGGGACGTCGGTGAGGGTGGCGAAGAACTGCTGCACGTCCACGGCGGCTCCTTCCGTTGGGTCCGGGGATTCACCGGCCATTGTCCCGTGCGGCCCGCGCAGTGGCTCGTTTGTTCACCCGGGTGTCCCCCGAGGTGTGACGTCTTCGTCGGCGCCGGGTGTCTCCTCGTTCGCCGGGGGGCCGTCCTCGCCGGGGGCGGCGGGCGGCCCGTCCCTGCCCTTGCGGTCGCGGATGTCCGGCACGGGCGGCTCGTCATGCGGATCCATGCGCTGGCGCTGGGTCTCCCCCGAGATCTCGGCCCCCGGGGCGAGCCACTCCCTGCGCAGCGACACCACGCGCAGCACGAGCACGAGCACCATCACCGCCGCCGAGGTCAGCGGGTTCAGGACCTCCGCCTGGCCGAGGGCCGCCGTCGTGCCCGCGCCGAGGATGGCCGGCAGCGCGTACCAGCCGCGCCCGCCGAACACGGCGGGCGGTTCCCCGGCGACGACGTCGCGCAGGATGCCGCCGCCGACGGCGGTCACCAGGCCCAGCACTGCGGCGGCGACCGGGCTCAGGCCGGCGAGCAGGGCGATGCGCGTGCCCACCACGCAGTACACGGCCAGGCCGATGGCGTCGAAGGCCATGACGGCGTGGTGGCCGCGCTCGCCGTCGAAGATCCGGAGGAACACCGCTAGCGACGCGACCGCCGGCAGGATCAGGTACCAGGGGTTGTCGAAGGCCGCGGGCACGTCCCGGCCGACCACGAGGTCCCGGACGACGCCGCCGCCCGTGCCCACCATGAGGGCCAGCAGCAGGGAGCCGACGATGTCGTAGCCCTTGCGCACGGCGAGGACGGCACCCGAGATCGCGAAGAAGAACACGCCCACGAGGTCCACGGCGGTGATCGCCGCGGTGACCGCGTCGGCGAGCTCGCCGTGGGCGTCGATCGGCTCGGGCACGTCCCGTTCGAGTTCGGCGGGGTCCTTGGGGGCGGCGGACAGCAGCCACACGGGGAGAAGTGGAAGCAGCACCCGCCCATCGTCCCCCGTCAGGCGGCCCGGGTCAGTCCTGCGCCGGCCCGAACTCCTTGGCCAGCTCCGACGCCACGCCGGTGTACCCGGCCGGGGTCAGCTCCAGCAGGCGCGCCTGAGCGCCCTCGGACAGGCCGAGGCCCTGCACGAACTCGCGCATGCGCGCACCGTCCACGCGGTGGCCGCGGGTCAGCTCCTTGAGGCGCTCGTAGGGGTTGTCCATGCCCTCGACGCCGGCGATCGCCTCGGCGCGCATCACGGTCTGGACGGCCTCGCCGAGCACCTCCCAGTTCGTGTCGAGGTCCTCGGCCAGCACGGGATCGGCCACCTGGAGCTGGCCCATGCCCTTGGTGACGTTGGTCAGGGCGAGCACTGAGTGGCCGAGGGCCACGCCGATGTTGCGCTGCGACGTCGAGTCCGTGAGGTCGCGCTGCCAACGGGACTCCACGAGGGTGGCGCCCAGCGAGTCGAGCAGGGCGCAGGAGAGCTCGAGGTTGGCCTCCGCGTTCTCGAAGCGGATCGGGTTCACCTTGTGCGGCATCGTGGAGGAGCCGGTCGCGCCGGCCACGGGGATCTGCGCGAAGTAGCCGATGGAGATGTAGCTCCATACGTCCACGCAGAAGCCGTGGAGGATCCGGTTGAAGCGCGCGACGTCGGCGTACAGCTCCGCCTGCCAGTCGTGGGACTCGATCTGGGTGGTCAGCGGGTTCCAGGTGAGGCCGAGGTGTTCCACGAAGGACCGGGACAGGGCCGGCCAGTCCGCGTCCGGGGCGGCGGCGAGGTGGGCGGCGTAGGTGCCGGTGGCGCCGTTGATCTTGCCCAGGTACTCCTGGCCGGCGATGCGCCGGGTCTGACGGGTCAGACGGTGCACGAACACGGCCATCTCCTTGCCCAGCGTGGTGGGCGTGGCCGGCTGGCCGTGCGTGCGGGAGAGCATGGGGGTCTCGGCGGCCTCGGCGGCCATCGCGGAGACGGTGGCCACGGCGGCGCGGGCGGCCGGCAGCCAGACCTGCTCGACGGCGTCGCGCACGCCCACCGCGTAGGCCAGGTTGTTGATGTCCTCGGAGGTGCACGCGAAGTGCACGAGCGGCTTCAGCCGACCCAGGCCCAGCCCCTCGAGGCGGTCGGCGATGAAGTACTCGACGGCCTTCACGTCGTGCACCGTGACCTTCTCGGTAGCCGCCAGCTCGGCCACGGACTCCGCGTCGAAGTCCGTGACGATCGCCCGCAGGCCCGCCTGCTGCTCGGCCGTGAGCGGCTCGAGACCCGGCAGCACGCGGTGCTCGGCCAGGTGGATGAACCACTCGACCTCCACGTGGATGCGGTTGCGGTTCAGCGCCGCCTCGGACAGGTGCTCCACGAGCGGCTCCACCGCCGCACGGTAGCGGCCGTCCAGGGGGCCGAGGGCGATGCCGGCCTCGGCGAGGGGACGGCGGTGGGCGGTGGACGCGGGCGCGGGCTGCGAGGTCATGGCCCCCATTCTGGCAGGCGCCGCGGACGCCCGACGAAGGCGAGGGCCGGGTCCGTCCTCAGCCGTCCGTCGACGCCGGCCACCAGTCTCGCCGCAGCACCGCGAGTTGCACCGAGTCCCATCGCCGGCCCTCCCAGGAGCGCGCCTCGGGGATGCGGGCGACCTCGGTGTACCCGACGCGGACCGCCGACGCGATCATCCGCGCGTTGCCGGACCACGTGACCAGGCTCAGCAGGTGCGCGTCCGTCTCCGCGAACGACGCGTCCGACCACAGCGTGAGCGCCGCCCGCCCGACGCCGCGGCCCCACGTGGTCGGGTCGAACAACAGGATGCCGAGCTCCCACCAGCCCGCGCCCGCCGGATGCTGCTCCGTGCGGGTCACGAGACCGACGGGGGTGCCGTCCACCGTGACGACCCGGACGTCAGGGTCGCCGACGCGCCGGCGCGCGTGGTCGGCGTCGAAGTCCGCGCGGCTCGGCGGGGCGGCCGTGTCCGCGGCGTGGAAGTAGGGGGCGTCCCACGACTTCCACTCGGGGTCCTCGGCGCCGTGGATCCAGGTCCACAGGAAGTCGGCGTCGTCGGCGGCCACCGGGCGCAGCGCGACGTCGGTCCGGGGCGGGGCGTCCGCGCGCGTCCCTGAGGGGCGAGGGGTGGCGGGATCGAGATCAGTCATGGCGCCATCCTGCCCTCAGCCGCGACGGGGTGGCGAGTGCAACATGCGGACGCGCCCGGTGGCCCGGGGCGCGGTGGACCTACCGTGGCTGACGTCGCCGTCGCCCGGCGTCGGCATGCCGAGAGGGATGAGGAGACCGAGATGACGGAACGGACCGGGCAGGCCCACGAGGCCGGGACGATCGACCGGCTGATGGCCGGGTGGGTCGCCGACGTCGAGACCCCGGACGCCTGCGCCGCCCACCTGCTCTGCGACCGCTGGCCGGCCGACGCGGTGGCGTTCCGGTTCGTGGCGGAGGACATGTCCGCCGTCGACCTCACCTTCGGCGAGCTGGCCGACCGCTCGCGCCGCCTCGCCACCGGCCTCGCCGCCCGCGGCGTCACGCGCGGCGACCGGGTCCCCGTGATGATGTCCAAACGGGAGGAGCTCGTCATCACGCTGCTGGCCCTGTGGCGGCTCGGCGCTGTGCACGTGCCGCTGTTCACCGCGTTCGCCGCGGGCGCCGCCCGGATGCGCATCGAGGGCGCGGCGGCGCGGCTTGTCGTCGCCGAACCCCGTCAGGCCGAGAAGCTCACGGACATCCCCGGCATCGAGATCATCCGCACCGGCCCGGAGTGGGACGCGCTCGCGGACTCCGCGCCGCTGGCCGAGGACGTCGCCGTCGGCGGGGACGGGCCGATCGCCCTGCTGTTCACCTCCGGCACCACCGGCCGCCCCAAGGGGGTGCCTGTGCCGCTGCGCGCGGCCGCCGCGTTCGCCGTCTACCTCACGTGCGCGGTGGACCTGCGCCCCGAGGACCTGTTCTGGAACGCGGCCGACCACGGCTGGGCGTACGGGCTGTACTACGGGATCGTCGGCACGCTGGTGCTCGGGGCGACCTCGGTGCAGTACCGCGGCGCCTTCTCCCCGGCGACCATGGTCGAGGTGATCAGCTCGCAGGACGTCACGAACCTCGCCGGCGCCCCCACGATGTTCCGCGCGCTGGCCAAGGCCGGGGAGGTCACCGAGGACGCCCCGCTGCGGCTGCGGCGCGTGTCCACGGCGGGGGAGCCGCTGCCGCCGTCCGTGCTCGAGTGGGGCCGGGCGGCCCTCGGCACGGAGATCCGCGACCACTACGGCCAGACCGAGCTGGGCATGGTCATCTGCACCCTCGCGCACCCCGAGCTGGCCGCGCCGCCCCGCCCGGGTTCGATGGGTGTGCCCCTGCCGGGGATCGCCGCCGAGATCCGGGACGGGCAGATCGCGATCGACGCGGCCTCGCCCCTGTTCTGGTTCCCCGGCTACCTCGGGGAGCCGGAGAAGACCGCGGAGCGTTTCACCCCGGACGGGCGCTGGTACCTGACCGGGGACACCGCCCGGCAGGACGACGACGGCTGGTTCTTCTTCTCCTCCCGGGACGACGACG
>NZ_JASDCZ010000112.1:0-7697 GCF_030407635.1 Micrococcus sp. APC 4021 | reverse complement strand
CCCCTGCCCGCAGACGACGAGGCCCCGATCCCCACGGATCGGGGCCTCGTCGTCTGCGGGCAGGGGCGACGGCGTCGGTAGGCTGGGCGTGTGGGGCGCCCGGCGGGGGCGTCCGCCCGCGGACCCTGGAGGAGCGACCCATGCGTGTGATCGACGTCGGCCTGCGCGAGGGCCACGAGTACCGCGTCCGCGACACCTGGCTGACCGTGCCGAACCTCATCACCCTGGCCCGCTTCGCCCTGGTCCCGGTGTTCGTGTGGCTCACCGTCGACGGCCGGCACCTGGACGCGTTCGTGATCCTGGCGGTGCTCTCCGGCACGGACTGGGTGGACGGCTACGTGGCGCGCCGGTTCGACATGATCTCCACGGTCGGGCGGTGGCTCGACCCGGTGGCGGACCGCCTCTCCCTGCTGGTGGTGGCCGTGACGTTCGTGGCCACCGGCATCGCCCCGCTCTGGCTCGCCCTGGCCATCGCGATCCCGGACCTCGTGCTCGCCGCCGTGTGCCTGTGGCTGTTCGGCGGCAGCCCGGATCTGCCGGTCACGGTCCTGGGCAAGGTGCGCACCGCGCTGCTGCTGGTGGGCACGCCCCTGCTGCTGCTCGCCCGTGTGCCGGGGGTCGACGGCGGCCCGTGGAGCGGCGTGGCCCTGGCTCTGGTCGGCGCCGGTTGCCTGCTGCACATCCTCGCCGCGGGGGACTACCTCGTGCGCGCGGTGGGCAAGGCCCGCGGCCTGCGGGCGGACGGTCAGGACCCGCGCGAGCACCCGTCCCGCCGGGGCTGACCCCCTCGCGCATCCTCGTGCCGGCGCCGACGGTTGCTACCGTGGGACGCGCGCCGTGCCCGCGGCCGATCCTCACGGCACGGGCCGGGCGCCGTCGTGCCATCGCCACCACAGAGAGGGACCGCCGTGTCCGACCGTCCCGGGATCGCCGCCGACCGCCCCCTGAAGGTGCTGATCGCCGCAGACACCTATCCGCCGCACGTCAACGGGGCCGCCACCTTCGGCCACCGCCTCGCCACGGCGCTGCACGCGCGCGGCCACGAGGTCCACGTCGTGATGCCGCGCAGTGACGCCGGCCCGGACACCGTGGAGCACCGGCCGGAGGCCACCGTGCACCTGCTGCGCTCCCTGCCGGCGCCGACGCACGAGTACTACCGTGTGGTGCTCCCGCGGCATGCCAAGATCTCCTTCCGCCGCATCTACCGCGAGGTCCAGCCGGACGTCGTGCACGCCCAGTGCCACTACATGATCGGCGAGGCCGCCATCAACGAGGCCGAGCGGCGCCGCATCCGGATCGTCTCCACGAACCACTTCATGCCGGAGAACCTCGAGCCGTTCCTGCCGTTCCCGCAGTGGTTCCTGGACACCGTCTCCCGGGTGTCGTGGAAGGACATGGGTCGACTCATGGGCAAGGGCGCGGTGGTCACCACCCCCACGGCCCTCGCCGCGCAGGCCATGGCCGAGCACGCCGGCCTGGACAACGTTCTCCCGGTCTCCAACGGCATCGACGCGAGCGCCTACGAGCTGCAGCCGGGGGAGAGGGTGGACCATCCCGGCCATCCGGTCGTGCTCTTCGTGGGGCGGCTGGCCGTGGAGAAGAACGTGGAGGTGCTGATCCGTGCGATCGCGCACCTGGCCCGCACCCGCCCCGACCTGGACGTGCACGCCGAGATCGTCGGCGACGGCGAGCAGCGCGACCGCATCCGTGCCACGGTGGACGAGGAGGGGGTGGCCGACCGCGTCCTGCTGCGCGGCCACGTCTCCGAGGAGGAGCTGCGGGCGGCCTACCTGCGCGCCGACGTGTTCTGCCAGCCGGGCACGGCGGAGCTGCAGTCCCTCGTGACCCTCGAGGCGCTCAGCGCGTCCACCCCGGTGGTCCTCGCGGACGCCCTCGCGTTGCCCCACCTCGTGGACGAGGGCGTCAACGGCCACCTCTTCCCGCCCGGGGACCACGTGGCCCTGGCCGATCGGATCGCCCGGATCCTCGACCTCTCGGACGCGGACCGCGCCGCCATGGGCGAGGCGTCCCACGCGAAGGCCCTGCATCATTCCGCCCAGAAGACGGTGGACATCTTCGAGCGCCTCTACCGCGGCGCGACGGCCGCCGAGGTCCGCGCGATGCTCTGAGACCCGTCGGTAGGATGGGCGGGTCCCGCGCGATGCCGCGGGGGAGGGGCGTTAGCTCAGTCGGTCAGAGCAGGGGACTCATAATCCCTGGGTCGCGGGTTCAAGTCCCGCACGCCCTACAGAAAACGGCCCCCGGCCGCGCGGTATGGCGCGGGCCGGGGGCCGTCGTCGTGCCGGTGCTCAGTAGCGGGCGGCCACCGCGAGCATGTCGGACTTCATGATCGTCGTGGAGGTGAACACTAGGCCCGCGTCCTCGTTGAGGGCGTGGGCGAGCTGGCCGCCGCCCATGTACATGGCCGTGTGGTAGATGCGGCCGGTGGACTGGTTCGCATAGAACACGAGGTCGCCGGGCTGGGCCTGGGAGATCGGCACGTAGGACTTCGCGGCGAGGTACTGGTCGCCGGCGCGGCGCGGGATGGAGATGCCGGCCCGGGCCATGGCCTGCTGGGTGAGGCCGGAGCAGTCGAAGCCGGAGGGGCCGTTGCCGCCCCACACGTAATAGGAGGACGGGTTCCGGACGGCGGAGCGCACGTAGTCGACGGCAGCCTGCTTGGACGCGGGCGCCGGCGCAGGGGCGACGGCGGGGGCGCTGGAGGTGGAGACCGAGGTGGTCTTCAGGACCATCCCCGGGTGGAGCATGGTCGAGGAGCTCATGCCGTTGATGGACTGCAGGATCGAGGCGGACACCCCCGTGCGGTAGGAGATGATCCACCAGCCGTCGCCGGCCAGCACGGTGTAGGTCGAGCCCGAGGTGGACGGCGCCGGGGCCGGGGTCGGGGTGGCAGTGCCGGAGGTCTTGAGGACCATGCCGGGATGCAGCACGGTCGCGGCGGTCATGCCGTTGAGCGACTGCAACCTGGACATGGAGACGCCGGTGCGCTGGGCGATGATCCACCAGCCGTCGCCGGAGCGGACGGTGTAGGCGGTCTCGGCGGCCTGGGCGGTCTCGGCGACGGACACGGTGCCGACGCCGGTCAGGGCGGCGGCGCCCAGGGCGAGGGCCACGGAGGCGGCGGCGGTGCGGGGGGCGCGACGCACAGCGGCGTGCGAGGAGGTCACGGACATCGGATCTTCTTCCCGGACAGGACCTGCGGCCCGTGAGGGCGGTGCCTCCGGGCGATGCCCGGAACGAGGCCGGACCGCGGGTGCGAGTTGACGAGCAGTGCGGATGACCGGGTACGCGAGGACGCGGAGGAAGCCCCGGTGTGGCGGATCGGCTGTAACCGATCCGTGATCAAGATACACGATCGTTATCGAAACGCAATCAGAAATTCGGATGACGTCCAGGTGGCCGATCGGCGCTCGACGCGCCCCGGTCGGCACCTACCGTGCGCGGCTGTCCCCGCCCCTCTCCGGCGCGGCGCTAGCGTGGTGCGGGTGAGCCCCTCCCGCCCCCTGCGCCTGCTGATGGACGCCCGCTACACCCGCACCGACTTCCACGACGGCATCTCCCGCTACGGCGCGAGCCTCATCGAGGCGGTCGCCCGCCGGACCGACGCGCCGGGCCCGGAGGGGGCCGACGTCGAGGTCGAAGTCGCGATGCTGATCTCGGACGAACGACAGCTGGCCCTGCTCCCGGACGGCGTGCCGTGGCACCTCGTCTCCGGCCCCACCTCCCCACGCGAGCCGTTCGTGGCCCGTCAGGTCGCGCGCCTGCGACCGGACGTCGTCTTCTCGCCCATGCAGACCATGGGGTCGTGGGGGCGGGACTACGCGCTGATCCTCACGCTCCACGACCTCATCTACTACGAGCACCGCACCCCGCCGCGGAACCTGCCCGAGCCGATCCGCTGGCTGTGGCGGGCCTACCACCTGACCAAGACCCCGCAGCGGCTCCTGCTCGACCGCGCGGACGCGGTCGCCACGGTCTCCCGGACGACGGCGGAGCTCATCGACCGGCACCGCCTCACCCGGCGTCCGGTCCACGTCATCGCCAATGCGGCGCAGACGGTACCGGAGCCGCGTGACCCGGACGAGACCCCGGACCGCACGCTGCTCTACATGGGCTCGTTCATGGACTACAAGGACGTCGAGTCCCTCGTGGCGGCCGCGCCCCTGCTGCCGGGCTACGCGCTGCACCTGCTCTCCCGCATCAGCCCGGAGCGCCGCGGGCAGCTCGAGGCCCGGCTGGCCGCGCGCCGCGCCGGCGCAGGGGCCGCCGGCGCGGACGTGGTCTTCCACGACGGCACCGACGAGGCCGAGTACGTGCGCCTGCTCCGCCGGGCCACCGCGGCCGTCACCCTCTCCCGCGCCGAGGGCTTCGGCCTGCCCGTGGCCGAGGCGATGGCCCATGGCACGCCGGTGGTGTGCTCGGACCTGCCGATCTTCCGCGAGATCGCCGGCGCGGGCACCCCGTCCTTCCGGGGTGTCCCGCTCGAGGGGGACCGGGCGGCCGCGCTCGCGGCCCGCGTGCGGGAGCTCGAGGACCCCGCCGAGTTCGCCGCGGCCTCCCGGGCGAGCGTCGCCCAGGCGGCCCGGTTCAGCTGGGACGAGTCCGCCCGCCGGCTTCTGGACCTCACGGCCGCGCTGGGTGTGGCGCGGCGTGCGGCCAGAGCACGGACGGGCCGCTCCAGCCGATGAGCACCAGCGGGTCGAGGTAGCGGTCGAAGGCCGCGTCCCCCACCCGCCAGCCATCGGGCTCCCGCACGCCCCAGTGCACGCACGCCCGCGGGCAGTGGGGTGGCGCCCCGGCCAGTCGCCCCACGGGGTCGCCCGCGTCGACGACGGCCCCCACCGCGACGTCGGCCTCCACCGGCTCGAGGGAGCTGCGGGTCCCGTTCGCGTGCTCGAGGGTCAGCACGGGGCGGTCGACCACGACCCCGGCGAACACGACCCGGCCCGCCGCCGGCGCCTGGATCGGAGCCCCGGTCTGCACGGCGAGGTCCACGCCCCGGTGCCCCCGACTCCACGGTCGCTCGGGTGCGACGAACGCGCGGAGCACGTCATCCGGGGCGGCGCCGGCGACGGGCGGGTGCCACGCGACCGGCGCGGCCGTCGCGCCCGGACCTGCCGGGGACGCCGCGACGAGGAGCAGCGCGTCGCGCGTGGACGGTGCGGGCGTGGCCCGGGACACGGGGCCGAGGTCGCCCATCCCCAGGGCGAGGACGAGCCAGGCGAGCAGGGCTGCCGCGACGCACCCCGCGATGCGCGGACGCGGGAGCGGACGGGGGAGGAGCGTGCGAGGGGTCATGGCGTCAGCCTGGCGTCCCGGGCGGCCGCGTGGCGGGCCCGCAGTCCCATCGTGGAGAGCGCCCGCCGCACCGGCCCCTGTGCAGGAGTCGGCGATGGGAGCGGTCGCCCACCTGGGGTAGGATTCACCTCAGCGGTGTCCTGTGGCCGGCCCTGTGCTGTGCCCCGGACGCCGACTCCGCGCATCGCGGTGGGTCGCTTCAGCGGCCCAGCCCCCACGCTCGGTCCCGTCCCCGCCGTCCTCCTGGAGAGGACGTCGGCGCGGGTGCTCGTGGGGCCCGGCAGCCCGCCGTCGTGATGCCAGGGGCCGCCCGACCGGGCCGGCCGCCAACCGTCAAGAAATCGACCGGCAGACCGCCCGCGCGTGAAGCGCGGGGTGCCACGGCTGCCACAGAAGGGAACGTCATGCCCGTCGTGACCATGCGCCAGCTCCTCGACTCCGGTGTCCACTTCGGCCACCAGACCCGCCGCTGGAACCCCAAGATGAAGCGCTTCATCTTCACCGAGCGCAACGGCATCTACATCATCGATCTCCAGCAGTCGCTGTCCTACATCGACCGCGCCTACGAGTTCGTCAAGGAGACCGTCGCCCACGGCGGCACCATCCTGTTCGTCGGCACCAAGAAGCAGGCCCAGGAGGCCATCGCGGAGCAGGCCGGCCGCGTGGGCATGCCCTACGTGAACCACCGCTGGCTCGGCGGCATGCTGACCAACTTCTCCACCGTCTCCAAGCGCGTGCAGCGCATGAAGGAGCTCGAGGAGATCGACTTCGAGGACGTGGCCGGCTCGCAGTTCACCAAGAAGGAACTGCTGCTGCTCAACCGTGAGCTCGAGAAGCTGCAGGCCAACCTCGGCGGCATCCGCAACATGGCCAAGACCCCCTCCGCCGTGTGGGTCGTGGACACCAAGAAGGAGCACCTGGCCGTCGACGAGGCCCAGAAGCTCGGCATCCCGGTCGTCGCCATCCTGGACACCAACTGCGATCCGGACGAGGTCGCCTACCCGATCCCGGGCAACGACGACGCCATCCGCTCCGTGAACCTGCTGACCCGCGTGGTCGCGGACGCCGTCGCCGAGGGCCTGATCGCCCGTCAGGGCGGCAAGTCCGGCCAGGCGGCCGCCGAGCCGATGGCCGAGTGGGAGCGCGAGCTGCTCGAGCAGCACAACGCCCAGCAGGCCGAGCAGGCTGAGCAGGCCGAGGCCCCCGCCGCCGAGGCGCCGGCCGAGCAGGCCGAGGCCCCCGCCGCCGAGGCCGCCCCGCAGGGCGAGTGATCCCGGCCGGTCCGTCCGCCCGGCCCCACCCGGCCGGGCCGACGGGCCGGTTCAGACCCCGAACATCCCGCACAACCCACACCACGGGAAGGACCGAACGAGCATGGCGAACTACACCGCTGCTGACATCAAGGCCCTGCGCGAGCGCACCGGCGCCGGCATGATGGACGTGAAGAAGGCTCTGGACGAGGCCGACGGCGACGCCGAGAAGGCCATCGAGATCATCCGCGTGAAGGGCCTCAAGGGCGCCACCAAGCGCGAGGGCCGCTCGGCCGCCGAGGGCCTCGTGGCCGCGACCGTCGAGAACGGCGTCGGCGTCATGATCGAGCTCAACTGCGAGACCGACTTCGTGGCCAAGGCCGACAAGTTCATCGCCCTGGGCGACGTGGTGCTGCGCGCCGCCGTCGCCTCCGGCGCCACCGACGTCGACGGCCTGCTGGCCTCCGACTACGAGGGCCGCACCCTGGGCGACTACGTGACCGAGGAGGGCGCCCTGCTGGGCGAGAAGGTGGCCGTGCGCCGCCTGGCCCGCGTGGAGGGCGCCTACGTGGACGCCTACCTGCACAAGACCTCCAAGGACCTGCCGGCCCAGGTGGGCGTGCTCCTCGCCGTGGACGCCGACTCCGCCGAGGCCAAGACCGCCGCGCACGACATCGCCGTGCACGTCGCGGCCTACTCGCCCACGTACCTCACCCGTGAGGACGTGCCGGCCGAGACCGTCGAGAACGAGCGTCGCATCGCCGATGAGACCGCCCGTGCCGAGGGCAAGCCGGAGCAGGCCCTGCCGAAGATCGTGGAGGGCCGCCTGACCGGCTTCTTCAAGGAGATCGTGCTCGTGGACCAGCCGTTCGCGAAGGACCCGAAGCAGACCGTCGGCAAGGTCGCCTCCGACGCCGGCACCAACGTCACCGGGTTCGCCCGCTTCCGCGTCGGCAACTGACCGCCGCACCCGGACCGGCCGCTCCCGGTCCACGCCCCGCGGGGGCGTAGGATCGGGAGCGACCCGAGGTCCACTCCGGCGCCGGATGGCGCCGACGACCATCGCATGACGGGGTGGCCGCCCCGACCGGGCGGCCACCCCGTCCGCGTGTCCGCCCCCGGGACGGC
>NZ_JASDCZ010000111.1:0-7718 GCF_030407635.1 Micrococcus sp. APC 4021 | reverse complement strand
CGGCAGCCGGGAGGGACCCGGCCGGCCACGCCATTCTCCCGGTGACGTCGTCGTGGGTCCACGCCGCGCCCCCGACTGGCCCCGCCTCCCCCCGGGGTGATGGACTGCCCAGCATGAGCGCCCAGCCCCGCATCGACGACCACGCCTTCCTGTCCCACCAGCTCAGCGGGGCACTGGTGTCCCGGGAGGGGGCGATCACGTGGCTGTGCCTGCCCCGCTTCGACTCGGCCTCGGTGTTCACCTCTCTCCTCGGCACGCGGGAGCACGGCGAGTGGAGCCTGGGGATCGAGGACGGCGAGGTCGCGGAGCGCGCCTACCTGCCGGGCACCCTCGTGCTGCGCACCCTCTGGCGTTCGCCGTCCGGGGAGGCCGAGGTGCTGGACTTCATGCCGCTCATGGACGCGGACGGCGTGGGGGACACCCTGGGGAACGACGGCGGCCCCGACGGGACCGGGGCGTCCGAGGCGGCGCCGCGGGCCGACGTCATGCGGCTGGTCCGCTGCATCGCGGGACGCGTGCGCGTGAGGCAGTCCGTGTTCGCCCGCCTCGACTACGGCGAGGTCGAGCCGTGGGTCTCGCGTCAGGAGGACGCAGACGGGGAGTCGTTCCTGGCCGTCGTCGCCGGCGGGGACGCGCTCGCGGTGCACGGGCCGGACCTGGAGCCGGTGGACGGGCATCACGAGGGCACGACGGAGCTGGTCGCCGGGGAGTCCGCCCAGTGGTGCCTGACCTGGTACCCGGCGTGGGGCATGGCCCCCTCCGCGCCCCGCGCCGGGGACGTGCTGGAGGCCACCGTGCGCAGCTGGCGCGGCTGGCTGGAGGAGTCGACCCGGGAGGCCCCGCAGGCGGACGACCCGCTCGCCGATCGGGTCCAGCGATCCCTCCTCGTGCTCAAGGGGCTCACGCACCGGGCCACGGGCGGCATCGCGGCGGCCCCGACCATGAGCCTGCCGGAGGACATCGGCGGGGTCCGGAACTGGGACTACCGCTATGTGTGGCTGCGGGACACCGCGCTCGCCCTGGAGGCCCTGCTCGCGCACGGGCACGTGGAGGGGGCGACGGCCTGGCGCGACTGGCTGCTGCGCGCCATCGCGGGGGAGCCCCACGAGGTGCAGGTCATGTACACGCTCTCGGGGGAGCGGCACATGCCCGAGCGCGAGCTCGAGCACCTCCCCGGCCACGCGGACTCCCGGCCCGTGGTCGTGGGCAACGGCGCCGCGGACCAGTGGCAGGCGGACGTCATCGGCACCGTGATGATGGCGCTGTGCGCCCTCCGGGACGCCGGCGTCCCGGAGGACGAGTGGTCCTGGCCGCTGCAGAAGCGGCTCGTGGAGCGCGTCGTCGCGCATCGGGAGGACCCGGACCACGGGCTGTGGGAGATGCGCGGGGAGCCTGCCTTCTTCACGCACGGCCGCGTCAAGATGTGGGCCGCACTGGACCGTGCGCTGCACGCCGTGGCCACCCACGGCGTGCCCGCCACGGAGGCGGAGACCGCGGCATGGGAGCGCCACCGGGACGAGCTGCGGGAGGAGATCCTCACCCGCGGCGTGCACGCGGACGGCCACTTCACCCAGACCTACGGCTCGGACGCGGTGGACGCCTCCCTCCTCCAGATCCCCCACACCGGGTTCCTGCCCCCGGACGACCCGCGCATGCTCGCCACCGTACGGCGGATCGAGGAGGAGCTCGTCACGGACACCGGCCTGGTGCTGCGCTACCGCCCGGACGGCTCCGACGGGTTGCCCGGTGAGGAGGCGCCGTTCCTCGCGTGCGCCTTCTGGCCCGTGGAGCAGTACGCGCGCACCGGCCGCCTGGACGACGCCGACGCCCTCATGGAGCGGCTCGACGCGTGCGCGAACGACCTCGACCTCATGGCCGAGGAGTACGACGACGGCCAGGACCGCATGGCGGGCAACTTCCCCCAGGCATTCAGCCACCTGGCGCTCCTGCGCGCTGCCGACGCGCTGGCCCAGGTCCGCGCGGCCGGCGGGGCCGGGGAGGCCGGAGACTGACCGGTTCTGGACGGACGTCCCACCCCCGTCACACCACGCGGCGGGTCGCCCCCAGCGCCGTCAGCAGGAACGCGTACTCCCACGCGGTGTCCTCCCAGCCCTGGTACCGGCCGGACGCGCCGCCGTGGCCGCCGTCCATCTCGGTGCGCAGCAGGATCGGGGCGCCGCCCTCGGCCAGGGGCGTGGCCTGGTCGCTCGTCACCGTCCGCCGCAGCTGGGCCACCCACTTGGCCGGCTCCACGTAGTGCACGCGGGTGTCGTTCAGGCTCGTCACGGCCGCGATCGCCGGGTAGTCCACCGCCCGCACGTTCTCGTACGGGGTGTAGGCGCGCATGGCCTCATATACGGTCGCGTCCTCGATCGGGTTGCCCCACTCCTCCCACTCGAGCGCGGACAGCGGCAGCTCCGGGTCGAGGATCGTGGTGAGCGCATCCACGAACGGCACCACCGCCAGGCACGCCCGGTACAGCTCCGGCGCGAGGTTCAGCACCGCGCCCATGAGCAGGCCGCCGGCCGAGCCGCCCATGCAGGCCACACGCGCCGGGTCCGCCCAGCCGAGGTCCACGAGGTGCCGGGTGGCGTCCACGAAGTCCGTGAAGGAGTGCCGCTTGGCCAGCTTCTTGCCGTCCTCGTACCAGCGCCGGCCCAGTTCGCCGCCGCCGCGCACGTGCGCGACCGCGAACACCACGCCCCGGTCCAGCAGGGACAGCCGGGCCACGCCCAGCACGGGGTCCATGGACATCTCGTAGGAGCCGTAGCCGTACACCACGCACGGGGCCGTCCCGTCCGCGGCCACGTCGCGGCGCCGGATCACGGTGACGGGGATCCGCACGTCCTCCCCGGTCACCGACGACGGCTCGGACGCCGGCGCCCACACGCGCTCGGCCACGTAGTCGGCCGGGTCGTAGCCGGGCACCTCCGTCTCGCGGCGCAGGTGCACCTCGCCGGTCGCCGCCGAGACGTCCAGCACGCGCGCGGGCGTGATCCAGGACGTGTAGGCCAGCCGCAGGAACGGGGACTCGGCCGCCGTCGCGGACAGGTGGCACGCGTAGAGCTCCTCGTCGAACGCGGGCTCGCGCCAGTGCGCGGCCTGCCCGGCCAGCACGGCGTCCAGCTCGGCGACGACGACGCGCGGGGTGGTCTCCCGGCGCACGGCCAGGGCGGCGTGGGTCAGGGTGACCATGACGCCGTCGACCTTCACGTCCTCGCGGTGCGGCACGACGGTGCGCCAGGCGCCGCGGTCGGCGACGTCGGTCTCGGCGACCACCGAGAGCATCCCGTTGGGCGCGGAGACGGGGGCGCCGTCGTCGTCCAGGGCGCGGTCGTGGACCACGAGCAGCCGACGGACGCCGTCGGCGTCGGTGACGGGCTCGACGTCGGCGAGCATCCGCCACGCGCGGGGGATCAGCACGCGCGGGGCGGGCAGGGGCGTGGCAGGGTCCTCCGGCAGGTCGACCACGAGGGTCTCGGAGACCTCCGAGTTGCCGACGCCGATCAGCAGCTGGGTGCGGTCGGCGACGCCCTCGAAGCCGGTCCACATGCCCGGGTCGGCCTCCTCGTGCAGGAGCACGTCCTCGGCCGGGTCGGTGCCGAGCACGTGGGCCTTGACCTGGTACGGCCGCCACGAGTCGTCCCACACGGTGTAGAACACGCGGGTGCCCGATCGGTCGAAGCGGACGCCGTGGGCCACGTTCTCGACCGCGTCCGGCAGGTCCTCGCCCGTGGCGATCTCGCGCACGCGCAGGGTGAAGCGCTCGTCGCCGGTGTGGTCCACGGCGTAGGCCACCCGGGTGGCGTCCGGGCTGATGTGCAGGCCGCCGAGCGCGAAGAACGGGTGCCCCTCGGCCTCGGCGTTGCCGTCCAGGATCACCTGCTCGCCCGGCAGGGCGGCGTCCGGGGTGATGACGGGCGGGGTCCAGTCGGCCTCGAGGTCGCCGGTGTCGCGTGCGGGCACGCGGCAGTGGATCGGGTACTCGGCGCCCTCGCGGGTGCGCACGAAGTACCACCACCCGTCCCGGCGGGCGGGCACGGAGCGGTCCGTCTCCACCGTGCGGGCCTTGATCTCGCCGACGATCGCCTCGCGCAGCGGCGCCTGGTCCGCGGTCACGGCCTCGGTGTACGCGTTCTCGGCGGCCAGGTGCTCGAGCACGCGGGGCTCCGCCTTGCCGCGCAGCCACTCGAAGTCGTCCTGGAACGTGTGGCCGTGGTGGCGGCGGGTCACGGGCTCGGCGGGCGCCACCGGCGGGGCGGCGGCGATTGAGGCGACGGCACGAACTTGGGGGAGCGCAGGCATGGCCTCATCACACCACATCCGTATGGAAGTGCCAGGCATCCATACCTCGTAACTGCCCGACCCGCGTACCATCGACCCCATGACCGATGTTGACGACCGAGCGCTCCCCGCTCAGTGCCCACCGCCAGGCAACTGGAAGGCATGCGGTACTTGGTTTCGCTTTTCTGCCCCGGGCCATGGCGTGGGTGATGAAACCGACAGGCGGAGTTGGGTATTGCCCTACCTGACTCATGCGCACAAGAATGCAGTCCACGGATGTGATCATTTCGCGTTTTCTATATACGAAACCGCAGACCAGTTGAGAAATATCCAAAAGATCGCAGGGTGGGCTCGGAAAAAGACGATATGCAAGTTCGAGATTCCACCGGGTTGCGGTGAACTGATTAATGACTTGGAGCGCCCTGAATCAGGTCACCATAATTGGTGGCCAAGTCCGCTAGATTATTTTCCTAAGGCTGTGGTGATTTAAGTGGGCGAGTCTCGAGCTAGCCGTGTCAATAACGTTATTGAATTCGATGAGCCCTTTGGAAAAGTGGCCATACGTTATTGTTACGTCGAGTATGACGGGCCTAAGGTGTTCTTGGGAACCACGAGAGACGGCACCCTGTTATTTTTCATAGCAGCGGATGAGACCGAATTGGCAGAGGTCGTATTCATCTGTGTCTCTGTCACAGAAGATGATGTGGCCTTATGTGAGTCAGGGCATATGTATATCCGCTCGCTCTTCCAGAACTCCCCAATAACCTGGATTGTCACAGAATCGAGCGGGACTCCAGGTCGTGTTGACGCAGTGCCAAGTGCTGAAGTCCAGGATGAGTGGCTACCCCAGAAGGAGGTCTCCCTCTCGTCGTTTATAACCGAAGGTAAGGGATTCACCTCTCGCAACGATAACTTTCACCTGCCAGCGGGTATGAGCGAAGCGATGGCAGGCAGTGATAATCCGGGCATTGCGTCGTTGCCGCCATACAGCGATTGCGTGCTTAAGGATATGGCGAGATCTGCGGGGCGGAGCTTCGTGGCGCTGGAGATGAGTTCTGAAAGGCCGTCGCTGCGGAGTTTTGCACGCATAGTCAACGAGTCCAATAGCTACATAGAGGCGATTTCGCTTGATTACATGCATAGAGAGCGGCATTCGTCCAACTCTCTAAAGCATGTTGAGCTCGACATAAGTGGAGCAATGGCAGCATCATTCGTATTGGTGGCCCGGATATCCGACGACAGCACCCTGTTGGACAGCCTCGCTGGCACCTATGCTCTGCGCGGCTTGACTTACACGCTCATGAAGGCCCGGAACCCAGGAGCGTTCATTGACCACCTGAGAGAGCGGTCGCGACAAACTCGTAGGAGGGCCCGGGCGCTACTTGAAGCCGTGGCGGACAGTGAATCCACTTTCAGGGCGGCAACAACCGATGGCAATGACCTTTATTGGGGCACGCTCACTCCATGGCAGGCGCGCGAGGCGTTGCAGGCGGTCGAAAATACTCCCGATGAAACTGAAGAGTTGGTATTTGAATCAGCCGCGCTTACCGCCTTAAATCTCAGTCGAAACACGTTTGAGGTCGAGACAGCGCCAAACGGTGGGCAACGCATCGCGGGGACGATCGAGCCCGGCAAGCGCGCCGAAATGAACGGCCTGAGCGTAAGCTTGACCGCGTTCAAGTACAAGGTGACGATTCGCCGGGCGTATGCATTTGCGCCGGATGGAAATACGCGCGGTCAGACTAACACGCTGGTGGCCATTGATGCACGATAAGACCCAGGGCTGAAGTGCCACTCGTGGCTATCGTATGGCGTGACAATTTCACGAACACGGGTGGAAGTCTGGGCCAGCTGAGTATCTGACCTGCATGGCACATTCGGCACCGGTCCGGATGTGGTCTTCCCGGGGTTACCCGCGCCCGGCCCCGCACGACGACGACGGCGGCGCACCGGTCCGGTGCGCCGCCGTCGGGGGTGGCGGGTCAGTTCAGGCCGAGGGCCGCCCGGACCACGCCGAGCCCGAAGTACGCGACGAACGCAAGCGCCACGAACCACAGCAGCGGGTGCACCTCGCGGCCGCGGCCCTGCCCCGTGCGGATCACCGCGTAGGCCACCACGCCGGCGCCGATGCCGTTGACGATCGAGTAGGTGAACGGCATGAGGATGAACGTGAGGAACGCGGGGAAGGCCGCGCCCGGGTCGGACCAGTCGATCTGCACCACGTGCTGGCACATCATGAACCCGACCACCACGAGCGCGGGGGCCACGGCCTCGAACGGCACGAGGTGGATGAGCGGGGAGAGGAACACGGCCGCGAGGAAGAACAGGCCGGTGAACACGGAGGCCAGGCCGGTCCGGGCGCCCTCGCCGATGCCGGTGCCGGACTCCACGAAGATCTGGTGCGCCGAGCCGGAGGCGCCGCCGCCCACGGCGACCGCGAGCGCGTCCGCGGCGAGCACCCGGTTCAGGTCGGGGATGGAGCCGTCCGGGTTCACGGTGCCGGCCTCGCGGGCCAGGCCCACGGAGACGCCCATCGCGTCGAAGAACACGGAGAGCAGGATCGCGAACACGAGCAGGGAGGCCATCAGCCCGCCCACGGAGGTGAAGGCGCCGAACAGGTCCACGCTGCCGAGCAGGTGCAGGTCCGGGGCGGTCCACTCGGGCAGGGAGGGGGCGATCAGGGACCAGCCGGTGGGCACGGCGTTCCCGTCGGCGTCCACGGAGGGGCCGATGTGGAACACGGCCTCCAGCACGTTGGCGAGGATCGTCGCCACGACGATGCCGATCAGGATCGCGCCGCGCACCTTGCGGATCACGAGGACCGCGGTCAGCAGCAGCCCGACGACGAAGACCAGCACGGGCCAGCCCTCGAGCTCGCCGCCCGTGCCCAGGCCCACCGGGACCGTGGTGTCGGCGGCGTCCGGCAGCCGCCGCACGAACCCGGCGTTGACGAGGCCGATCAGCGCGATGAACAGGCCGATGCCCACCACGATGCCGGACTTCAGCGCCTCCGGGACCGCGTCGAACACGGCACGGCGGAAGCCGGTCACCACGAGCAGCAGCATCACGAGACCGGCGAGGGTGACGAGGCCCATCAGCTGGGGCCAGGTGAGCCCCGGCGTCGTGGCGATGGTGATGGAGACGAACGCGGAGACGCCCAGGCCCGCGGCCACCGCGAACGGGTGCCGCGCCCACACGCCCATGACGATGGTCATGACGCCCGCCACGAGCGCGGTGACGGCGGCCACGGCGGGGATGCCCAGGGTGTTCCCGGCCGAGTCGGGCCCGGACAGGATCAGCGGGTTCAGCACCACGATGTAGCTCATCGCCAGGAACGTGGCGAGGCCGCCGCGGAACTCCTGGCCCACCGACGAGCCGCGCTCGGTGATGCGGAAGTACCGCTGGTTCAGGGTCCGCTTGGTGACCTCGGTGCG
>NZ_JASDCZ010000110.1:0-7750 GCF_030407635.1 Micrococcus sp. APC 4021 | reverse complement strand
GGGGTCCGCCGGTCAGTCCTCGATGAGGTCGCGGACCTGGACCACCTGATCGCGGCCCGGGCCCACGCCGATCGCGGAGATCCGGCAGCCCGAGAGCTTCTCGAGGGCCTCCACGTAGCGCTGGGCGTTCAGCGGCAGATCCGTGAACGCGCGGGCGCCCGAGATGTCCTCGGTCCACCCGTCGAAGAGCTCGTACACCGGCTTCGCGTGATGGAACTCGGTCTGGGTCATGGGCATGCGGTCGTGGCGCACGCCGTCCACCTCGTAGGCCACGCACACCGGGATCTTCTCGATGCCGGTGAGCACGTCCAGCTTGGTGAGGAAGTAGTCCGTGAAGCCGTTGATCCGCGCGGCGTAGTGGGCCATGACGGCGTCGTACCAGCCGGTGCGCCGCGGGCGGCCGGTGTTCACGCCGAACTCGCCGCCGGTGGTGCGCAGCTGCTCGCCCATCTCGTCGAAGAGCTCCGTGGGGAACGGACCGGCGCCGACGCGCGTGGTGTAGGCCTTCACGATGCCGATGGTGCGGGAGAAGCGGGTGGGGCCGATGCCCGCGCCCACGGCCGCGCCGCCGGCGGTCGGGTTGGACGAGGTCACGAACGGGTAGGTGCCGTGGTCCACGTCCAGGTAGGTGGCCTGGCCGCCCTCCATGAGCACCACCTTGCCCTCGTCCAGGGCGTCGTTGAGCAGGTTCACGGAGTCCACGACCATGGGGCGCAGGCGGTCCGCGTAGCCCAGGAAGTACTCGGCGATCTCGTCCACGGTCACGGCGCGGCGGTTGTAGAGCTTCACCAGCAGCTCGTTCTTCTGCCGCAGGGCGCCCTCGATCTTCTGGCGCAGGATCGACTCGTCGAAGATGTCCTGCACGCGGATGCCCAGGCGGGCCACCTTGTCCATGTAGGTGGGGCCGATGCCGCGGCCGGTGGTGCCGATCGCGCGCTTGCCCAGGAACCGCTCGGTCACCTTGTCCATGGTCTGGTGGTACGGCGCCACGAGGTGGGCGTTGGCGGAGATCTTCAGGTGCTCGCACGGGTGGCCGCGGGACTCGAGCCCGTCGATCTCCTCGAACAGCGCCTCCAGGTTCACCACCACGCCGTTGCCGATCACCGGCACCGCGTTGGGCGAGAGGATGCCGGCGGGCAGCAGCTTGAGCTCGAACTTCTCCCCGTTGACGACGACGGTGTGCCCGGCGTTGTTGCCGCCGTTCGGCTTGACGACGTAGTCCACTCGCCCGCCCAGCAGGTCGGTGGCCTTGCCCTTGCCCTCGTCGCCCCACTGGGCTCCGACGATCGCGATCGCTGGCATCTGCATCTCTCCTCAGGGCCGCGGGTCGCCCCGGACCGGCCCGTACATGGAAAACGCCCCCTTGCGGTGCACGCGGAGGCCGTACCCCCGAATCCTACCAGCGTGACGGATGCCACCCTCTGGCTACGCTGGCGCCATGAGCACCGCAGCGCCCGGCACCCAGCACTCGGAGTTCGCCTCCCCGACCCCCACCCGCAAGGGCCCGAGCGTGGGCACGTGGCGCCCCTGGGCCGTGCTGCCGTGGGCGCTGGCCCTCCTCGCCCTGCCCCTGATCGCGCTCGCCCTGCGCTCCAACTTCGGCGCGAACGGCTGGATGACGGTCATCTACATGGTCTTCGGCGCCCTGCCCCACGAACTCGTCCTCGTGCTCATGGTGGGGAGCCTGTTCCTCCTGCCCCGCGTGGACCCGCAGGATGAGCAGCGGGGCGGCATCCGGCTGGGGCGCCTGCTGCACACGCTGCTGGGCATCTCCTGGGGGTCCTTCGCGCTGGCCGCGATCATCTTCCCCGACGGCGGCGACCACCCGGACTCCGGCGCCACGACCCCGGTGCTCATGGACCTGCTCGGCAAGAGCACCGCGATGGACGTCGGCCTCGTGGGCGGCCTCGCCCTCGCGGCCGTCAGCGCCCTCACCGGTCTCGCGGTGATCGTGGTGTGCGTGGTGCGGCGGATCCGCGCCGTTCGCTGAGCACGCTCCCGACGACGGCGGTCAGCGCGCCGACATGACGCGCGGCGGGGTGCCCCGCGGCACCGTCTCCAGCACCGCCCCGTGGGCGCCGGCCAGGCGGGCCAGGAACACGAGGTTGGCCCGCTCGACGGGGTCTGGGTCCGCGGCCACGCCTCTGACGAGGATCCGCTCCGGCGCCACGCCACGGGCGGCGGCGTGCTCCACCGTGAGGCGCGCGTGGTTCTGCGTGCCCAGCCCGGGGCGCGCCACGACCGTCAACCCCGCGTCGAGCCCGGCCGCCCGCAGCGCGCGCACGGCGTCCACAGGCCCCTCGTCGGCCTCGGTCCACGCCACGGTGATCCCGCCGGCGCCCTCGATGAGCAGGTGGTCGACGCCCGCGGCGAGGCCACGCCACCGGCCCAGCTGCTCACCCAGAGGCGGCAGAGGGGGCGTCCCCTCCCCCGCGTGGGCGACCGCGTCCACGGGGGCCATCGCGGGGCCGACCCGCGCCCCCTCGGACACGGTCAGGCGGGCCGGAGCGGCGGCGTCGAGCGCGCCGGATGCGGCGGCCGCGGCCACCAGGTCCCGGACGGTCTCGACGTCGCCGGCCTCCCCCGGTGCGACGCCCGTCTGCACCGGCTTGTCCACGTGCACGCGGAGCCCGGCCACCAGGGCACGGGCCGCGAGCGCGGCGGTGCCCCACGTCTTGCCGACGTCCGTGTCCGTGCCGGTCACGACCTCGATGCGCATGTGTCCACTCCACTCTGCTCGATTCGGATGTCCTCGCCGCCGTGCCACGGTCCGGGCGTCACGAGCACGTGCTGCGGCGCCTGGAAGGAGAGCAGGCGCAGCCACGTCGCCGGCGGCCCGGTGAGCCGGGCGTCCGGCAGCAGGCGGGCGACCTCGCGGACCACGAGGGCGGTCTCGAGCTCCGCGAGCCCGGCCCCGAGGCAGCGATGCAGGCCGAAGCCGAAGGCGAGCCGGGCGTCGTCGTGCTGTTCGCCGCTGAGGTGCAGCAGGAGCTCGTCGCCGGCGCGGACCTCGTGCTCGCCGACGCGGACGTCCGCCGTGGCGAGGCGCCGCCAGGTGGGCACCGAGGAGCTCGTCCGGAGGCACTCGGCCACGAGCTCGGCCGCGGCCGCCTCCGCCGCATCGGCTCCGGCGCCCCCGTCCGCCCCGGCGCCGAGCGCGGCCCAGCGGGCGGGGTCGGCCAGGGCGCGGGTGAGCGCGGTGGAGATGAGCAGCCGGGTGGTCTCCTGCCCGGCGATCACCAGGAAGTAGCCGAGGGAGACGATCCGCTCGTCGTCGACGCCGGCCTCGTGCAGCGCCGCGAACAGGTTGCCGGGCTGTGCGTCGTCCCCGCGCGCCTCGACGACGGCCCCGCGCAGCCACCGGTGGAAGTCGGCGGCGGAGCGGGCGAGCCGCAGCTGGCGGTCCTCGTCCGGCCAGCCCCAGAACAGTTCGAGGGAGTCGGCGCTCCAGCGGTGCAGCTGCGCCTCGGGCGGGTTGGGCACGCCGGTCAGGGCGGACATCACGCGCGCCGGGACCGCTGCCGCCACGGTGGTCGCCAGGTCCACGGCCCCGCCTGCGCGGCCGGTGTCTGCGAGGGCGGCCGTGAGGGCCGTCCGGGTGGTCGCGAGGATCCGGCCGCGGGCTTCGCGCACCTTCGCCGGGGAGAAGAACGGCGCCACGACGCGACGCACCGCCCGGTGCTCCTCCCCGCCGGCGGAGGCGAGCACGGGCGGCAGCCGGAAGCGGGCGGCGGCGAGGATGCGGCGGGCCGGGCCGCTCAGCGGGACGACCGCCGTGAGGGCGTTGTCCGAGGCGAACGTCCCGGGGTCGGTGAGCACGCGCCGCAGGTCGGCGGGATCGGAGATCCGCAGGTGGTCGCCGCGCACGGCCTCCGGCCGCGGGTCGCCGTGGGCGAACGGGCAGCCCGTGGACGCGCCCCACGCCCGGGCGGCCACGCTCGCCACCGCCTCCAGCGCCGCCCGCAGCCGGGGCTCGGGGACGGCGGTGGTCACGCTCACGCGGAGGCGGGCGATGCCGTCGGGCACGCTGGGCGGGCGGAAGCATCCCACGAGGACGCCGTGCGCGCGCAGCTCCGCGGCCGCGGCGACGGCCTGCTCCGGTCCGGGCATGCGGATCGAGTGGACGGCGCCCGCCCCGACCTCCACGTGCCCGGCCAGCTCGGTCCGGCGGGTGAAGACGTCCACGGCCGTCTCCCGGGCCCGCGCGAGCCGTGCCGCGGGCTCCCCCGTGGCGGCGATCCGGCAGGCGGCCGCCGCGGAGGCGGCGAGCACGGGGGCCAGGGCCGTGTCGAAGACGAAGGTGCGGGCGGTGTTGAGCACGTGGTCGCGCCAGGACCGCGCGGCGGGCCCGCCGAACAGGGCCAGACCGCCCTGGCCGCCGAGGGCCTTCGAGCAGGTGGCGGTGACCACGACGGGCGCCTGCCCCGCCCACAGTCCCAGGGCGCCCGTGCGGCTGCCGCCGGGGACCACGCCGAGCGAGTGGGCCTCGTCCACCACGAGCAGGGCGCCGTGTTCGGCGGCCAGGGCGGCCAGGGCAGGCAGGTCGGCCTCGTCCCCCAGCACGGAGTACAGGGACTCGACCACCAGCACGATCCGTCGCGCCCGCCCTTCGGCGCGCAGCCGGCCGAGGGCGGCCCGGAAGGCGGGCACGCTGTTGTGCTCCACCGTGGTGACCGACGCGCCCGGCAGGGGGGCGAACGCCCCTGAGCGGGCGGTGGCGGCGAGGGCGGTGCCGTCGCGCAGGCTCGCGTGGGCGTGCTCGTCCAGGAGGAAGGCAGTGCCCGGCCCGGCCAGGGCGCCGAGGACGCCGAGGTTCGCGGTGTAGCCGGAGGAGAAGGCGAGGGCGGCATCCGCGCCGGCCAGCGCGGCGGCGGCGGACTCGAGGTCGGCGTGCGCGGGATGCGTCCCCGTGACGACGCGGGAGGCCCGCGCCCCGACCGGTCCCTCGGTGGCGACGCGCGCGGCGGCGGCCCGCACGTCCGGGTGGGCGGCCAGGCCCAGGTAGTCGTTGGCGGCCAGGTCCACGACGTCCGACGACGGCGCGCCCGGCTCCGGCGGTTCGGCGCGGCGCTCCAGGCCGCGGCGCGCGCGGACGGCGGCCCGGGAGCCCAGCCACGAGGACCAGGGGTCGGCGGGCGTGCTCGTGGCCGCGCCGGCCTCGGCGGTGCTCATGCGCAGACCTCCTCGACGGCCCCGGTGACGGCCGCGCAGATCGTGGCGACGTCGTCGTCGGTGCTCACGTAGGGCGGCATCACGTACACCAGCCGCCGGAAGGGGCGCACCCACGCACCGCGGGCGACGGCGGCCCGAGTGACGGGCTCGACGTCCACGGTCCGGTCCAGCTCCACGACGCCGACCGCACCCAGGACCCGTACGTCGGTGACCGCGGGCAGGTCGGCGGCCGCCGCCAGCCCGGCGCGCAGCCCGGCCTCGACGCGGGACACCTGGGCGGCCCAGCCGTCGCGCGGGTCGGTGAGCAGGTCGAGGGACGCGGAGGCGACCGCGCACATCAGCGGGTTGCCCATGAACGTGGGCCCGTGCAGGAGAGCCCCGGGCATGCCCCGTTCCCGCCGGGAGACCGTCTCGGCGACCTCGGCGGTGCACAGCATGGCCGCGCCCGTCATGGTGCCGCCGGTGAGCGCCTTGCCGAGGCACAGCACGTCCGGGGCGACGCCGGCCCCTTCGCACGCGAGCCAGCGGCCGGTGCGGCCGAAGCCAGTGGCGATCTCGTCGGCGATGAGCAGGAGCCCGTGCTCGTCGCACAGCTCGCGCAGCACGGTGAGGCAGCGCGGGTCGTAGACGCGCATGCCCCCCGCCCCCTGGAGCACGGGTTCAAGGATCACGCCGGCGATCTCGTCCGCATGCGCGGCGGTGAAGGCGCGGGCCTCGTCCTCCCACGCGGCGAGGGCGGCGTCGTCGGCCTCCCAGTGGCCGGCCGGAGCGGCGTCGGGTGCCGTGGGTGCCGCGGCGAAGCCCTCGGGCACCCAGCGTGCCGCCGGCGGGCGGGGCAGGAACAGATGCCGAGCCACGAGCGAGGTGAAGGCCGCGTGCATGCCGTCCACGGGATCGCACACGCCCATGGGCGCGGCGGTGTCCCCGTGGTAGCCGCCGCGGACCGTGAGGAATCGGCGGCGGCTGGGCCGGCCGCGCGTCGCCTGGTACTGGAGGGCGAGCTTGAGCGCGACCTCCACCGAGACCGAGCCGGAGTCGGCGAGGAACACGTGCTCGAGCGCGGCGGGGGTGTGCGCGACGAGCCGTTCCGCCAGGTCGACGGCGGGCGCGTGCGTGAGCCCGCCGAACATGACGTGCGGGAAGGCCGCGGCCTGCCGGGTCAGGGCCTCGACGAGCGCGGGGTGCCCGTGCCCGTGCACCACGGACCACCAGGACGCCATCGCGTCGATGGCGCGGTGACGCTCCCCGCCCGGCCCCTCGAGGTCGAGGTGGACGCCCCGGGCACCGCGCACGGCGTAGAGCTGGCGGGCGCCGGCGGCCCCGTAGGGGTGCCAGAGGTGGGCGGCGTCGCGGTCGAGGAGGCCGGCTTCAGCGGGGGCGGTCACGGTGCGTTCAGGCGTTGGCGGGCTCGGCCGTGCCCGCGCCCCGGCGGCGCAGCTCGGGCTTCACGGTGCCCTCGGCGCCCGTGTCGGGGCGGACGTCCTCTGCGGCCCCGGCCTCCGCAGTGACGGCCGCACCGGAGCCGCACGGGCCGGCGTCGTCCGTGCCGCCGCAGCAGCCGCCGGCCGGGGCGCCGTCGTCGGCCGCGGCCTGCTGTGCACGCTCCTCGGCGCCGAGCACGGTGAAGCCGGCGTCGGCGATCATCTGCAGATCCGCCTCGGCGTCCTGGCCCTCGGAGGTGAGGTAGTCGCCGAGGAAGATCGAGTTGGCCACCTGCAGGCCGACCGGCTGCAGGGAACGCAGGTGCATCTCGCGGCCGCCGGCGATGCGCAGCTCCTTGTCCGGGCAGGCCAGGCGGACCATGGCGAGGATCCGGAGGCACTCGAGCGGGGTGAGCTGCTGGTGGCCCTGCAGCGGGGTGCCGTCGAAGGGCATGAGGAAGTTGACGGGGATGGAGTCGGAGTCCAGGTCGCGGAGCGCGAGGACGGCCTCGACGAGCTGCTCGTGCGTCTCCCCCATGCCCGCGATCAGGCCGCTGCAGGAGGACAGGCCGGCGGCGCCGGCGCGCTGCACGGTGTCCACGCGCTGCTCGTAGGTGTGGGAGGTGCAGATGGACTCGTAGTGGGACTCGGCCGTGTTGAGGTTGTGGTTGTAGGCGTCGACGCCGGCGTCCTTGAGCTTCTCGGCCTGGCCGTCCTTGAGGAAGCCGAGGCACGCGCACACCTCGACGTCCGGGTGCTGGGCCTTGAGGTCGCCGACCATGCCGGCCACGCGGTCGACGTCGCGATCCGTGGGGCCGGTGCCGGAGGCGACCATGCACACGCGCGAGGCGCCGCCGGCGATGCCCAGGCCCGCCTGGCGGACGGCCTCCTCCGGCTTGAGCCACGTGTAGCGCAGGATCTCGGCCTCGGTGCCGAGACGCTGGGAGCAGTAGGTGCAGTTCTCCGGGCAGAGGCCGGTCTTGAGGCTGACCAGGTAGTTGACCTTGACGGTGCGGCCGAAGTGCTTCTCGCGCAGGCGCGAGGCCGCCGCGACGATGCGGAACGTGTCCGCGTCCGGGGCGTCCAGCACAGCGACGGCCTCCTCAGCGGTAAGCACGTGGCCCGCCTCGATGCGGTCCACGAGGGCCTCGGGGTCG
>NZ_JASDCZ010000011.1:0-29800 GCF_030407635.1 Micrococcus sp. APC 4021 | reverse complement strand
CCCGGCCGCCGAGCGCCCGGCCCGCCGCCGCTCGCGCCGCGCCGACGCCGACACCTCCGCTCCGGCCGCCGCCGCCCAGGACGGGCAGCCCCAGGCCGAGGCCCGCGAGGACCAGACGGAGCAGGCCCCCCGTGAGACCGCCTCGGACCAGGATCGGTCCGGGGGGTCCGAGGCCCGCGACGAGGGCGAGGACCGCCCGCAGTCCGAGCGCCGCTCCCGCAATCGCCGCCGCGCCGGCGACGACGACGCCCAGCAGGGTCAGGACCGTCGCTCCGACGGCGCCCAGGGCGAGGACGGCGCGGACCGCCGCGGCGACAGGGAGGACCGTGACGACAACGGGCGCGAGAACGGCCGCGGCCGCAACGGCCGCAACGGGCGGGACCGTGAGAACGGCCGTGACCGCGAGAACGGCCGCGAGAACAATCGTGACCGCGAGAACGGCCGTGACGGCTCGCGCGAGCAGCGCGGCGACAAGTCCGAGGACGGCGGCCGGGGCGACGGCGGACGCGGGGACCGCAGCCGCCGCGACGACCGCGACGACGAGGGCGGCCGCAACCGTCGCAACCGCCGCAACCGCAACGAGCGCGGCCGCAACCGCCGTGGCCGCGGCGGCCCTGAGGTCGACGAGACCGAGCTGACCGAGGATGACGTCCTGCAGCCCGTGGCCGGCATTCTCGACGTGCTGGACAACTACGCGTTCGTCCGCACCTCCGGCTACCTGCCGGGCCCGAACGACGTCTACGTCTCCCTGGCCATGGTGAAGAAGTACGGTCTGCGCAAGGGCGACGCCGTCGTCGGCGCGATCCGCGCCCCGCGCGACGGAGAGAAGCAGCAGCACCACGGCGGCGGCTCCAACCGCCAGAAGTTCAACGCCCTGGTGAAGATCTCCTCGGTCAACGGCCAGCCCGCCGTCGAGCACCCGCAGCGCGTGGAGTTCGGCAAGCTCGTGCCGCTGTACCCGCAGGAGCGCCTGCGCCTGGAGACCGATCCCAAGCTGATCGGCCCCCGCGTGATCGACCTGGTCAGCCCCATCGGCAAGGGCCAGCGCGGCCTCATCGTCTCCCCGCCCAAGGCCGGCAAGACGATGATCCTGCAGTCGATCGCCAACGCGATCAAGACGAACAACCCCGAGGTCCACCTCATGATGGTGCTCGTGGACGAGCGCCCCGAGGAGGTCACCGACATGCAGCGGTCGGTGGACGGCGAGGTCATCGCCTCCACGTTCGACCGCCCGGCGGACGACCACACCACCCTCGCCGAGCTGGCCATCGAGCGCGCCAAGCGCCTCGTGGAGATGGGCCGCGACGTCGTCGTGCTGCTCGACTCCATGACCCGCCTGGGCCGCGCCTACAACCTGGCCGCCCCGGCCTCGGGCCGCATCCTCTCCGGCGGTGTGGACTCCTCGGCTCTGTACCCGCCGAAGAAGTTCTTCGGCGCCGCCCGCAACATCGAGAACGGCGGCTCGCTGACCATCCTGGCCACCGCGCTGGTCGAGACCGGCTCGCGCATGGACGAGGTGATCTTCGAGGAGTTCAAGGGCACCGGCAACATGGAGCTGCGCCTGTCCCGCCACCTCGCTGAGCGCCGCATCTTCCCGGCGGTGGACGTCAACGCGTCCGGCACCCGCCGCGAGGAGGCCCTGCTCTCGCAGGAGGAGGTCAAGATCATGTGGAAGCTGCGCCGGGTGCTCTCCGGCCTCGACCAGCAGCAGGCCCTCGACCTGCTCACCAACAAGATCAAGGACACCGCGTCCAACGCCGAGTTCCTCATGCTGGTCTCCAAGACCACTCTGGGGTCCAAGGGCGACGACTGACCGTCCCGTCGCACGGCCCCGTCCCGCCCGGGGGAGCTCGTCTCCGCCGGACGGGGCGGGGCCGTCCGCATCGGACAGCCCGGCCCCCTGAGGCCGGAGGAGGAGAGGCACGCACGTGTTCGATTCGGAGCAGCGACGCGAGGCCGTGGATCGGCTCCTGGCGGAGCATCGCGAGCTGACGGCGCGCCTGTCCGACCCGGCGGTGCACCAGGACCCGGCACTCGCCCGCCGGCTGAACCGGCGGTTCGCCGAGCTCGGCGCCGTGGTGACGGCCCACCGCGCCTGGTCGGCGGCCGCGGAGGAGCTGGCCGACGCGCGGGAGCTGGCCGCAGCCGGCGATGACGACGCGGCGGCCTTCGCGGCCGAGGTGCCCGGTCTGGAGGCGGCCGAGGCGGAGGCCGCCGAACGGCTGCGCCGGCTGTTGATCCCGCGCGACCCCGACGACGCCCGCGACGTGATCCTCGAGATCAAGGGCGGCGAGGGCGGCGAGGAGGCCGCCCTGTTCGCCGGCGACCTGCTGCGCATGTACCTGCGCTACGCCGACTCCCGGGGCTGGAAGACGGAGGTCCTCTCCGCCACGCACTCCGACCTGGGCGGCTACAAGGACGTCCACGTGGCGGTGCGGGGGAGCGCGGCCGACCCGGCCGACGGCGTCTACGCCCGGCTCAAGTTCGAGGGCGGCGTGCACCGCGTGCAGCGCGTGCCCGTCACCGAGTCCCAGGGCCGCATCCACACCTCCGCCGCCGGCGTGCTCGTGCTGCCCGAGGTGGACGCCCCGGACGAGGTCCACCTCGATCCGAACGACCTCAAGGTGGACGTCTTCCGCTCCTCCGGGCCGGGCGGCCAGTCCGTCAACACGACCGACTCCGCGGTGCGTCTGACGCACCTGCCCACGGGGATCGTCGTCTCCATGCAGAACGAGAAGTCCCAGATCCAGAACCGCGAGGCCGCGCTGCGCGTGCTGCGGTCGCGGCTGCTCGAGCGGCAGCGGGCGGAGCAGGACGCCGAGGACTCCGCGGCGCGCGCCGCGCAGGTGCGCACCATGGACCGCTCGGAACGCATCCGCACCTACAACTTCCCGGAGAACCGGATCGCGGACCACCGCACCGGCTACAAGGCGCACAACCTCGACGCGGTCCTCGACGGCGACCTCGAGGCCGTGATCGCCTCCTGCCTCGCCCTCGACGAGGAGCGGCGGCTCGCCGCGCTGGGCGGGGACGCGTGAGCGCACCGGCCTGGTCCGCGCTGCTGCGCGACGCCGCCGCACGCCTGACCACGGTGGGCATCGACTCGCCGCGCGTGGACGCCGAGCTGCTGCTGGCCCACGTGCTCGGCCTCGACCGCGGCGCGCTGCTGGCCCGGGTGTTCGCCGGGGCCGTGGCCGAGCCCGCGCAGGCGGCGGCGTTCGAGGCGCTCATCGGACGCCGCGCCGCCCGCGAGCCCGTCCAGCACCTGACCGGCGTCGCGCACTTCCACGGGCTCGACCTGGCGGTCGGCCCGGGCGTCTTCGTCCCGCGGCCGGAGACCGAGCTGCTCGTGGAGACCGTCGTGGCCGACCTGGCCGCGCGGCCCACGGCGGGCGTGGTGGTGGACCTGTGCACCGGCTCCGGCGCGATCGCCGCGGCCGTCGCGGCGTGGGGCGAGGCACGGGGCCGCCCGCTGGCCGTCACCGCCGTCGAGCTCGACCCGACGGCGGCCGACTGGGCCCGGCGGAACCTCGCCCCGCGCGGGGTCGACCTGCGACAAGGTGATGCCCTTGTCGCATGCCCGGACCTCGAGGGCCGCGTGGACGTCGTCGTGAGCAACCCGCCCTATGTGCCCGAGGCCGAGGTGCCCGCCCAGCCCGAAGCGCGGCTGGACCCGGCGCGGGCACTCTACGGCGGGGACGCACCCGGGCTGCGGATCCCGCAGGCCATCGTGCACCGGGCGGCGGAGCTGCTCGTCCCGGGCGGCCTGTTCGCCATGGAGCACCACGAGACGCAGGGCCCGGCCCTTCTGGCCGCCCTCGGCGCGGACCCGCGGTTCATGGGCGTCCGAGTCCACCGGGACCTCACCGGACGGGACCGGTTCCTGACGGCGCGCCGGTCCGGCGAAGCCGCGGCGGGCGCGGAGGTGGAAGAATGACCGACGTGAGTGACTTCATCGACGTCTCGGATCCGGCCGCCCTCGAGAATGCCGTGGCCCGCGCCCGCGAGGTCCTCGCGGACCGCGGCTGCGTGGTCCTGCCCACGGACACCGTCTACGGCATCGGAGCGGACGCGTTCTCCCCCCTGGCCGTGGCCGTGCTGCTGGCCGCCAAGGGCCGTGGCCGCACCATGCCGCCGCCCGTGCTCATCGCGGACCGCCGCGTCATGGCGGGCCTCGCGTACGACGTGCCGGAGGAGGCCGAGGCCCTCGCCGAGCGCTTCTGGCCCGGCGCCCTCACGCTCATCCTCAAGTCCCAGCCCACGCTGACCTGGGACCTGGGCGAGACCCGCGGCACCGTCGCCCTGCGCGTGCCCGACGACGCGGTGGCCCGCGAGCTGCTCTACGCCGTCGGCCCCATGGCCGTCTCCAGTGCGAACCGCACCGGCATGGACGCCGCCACCACCGCCGACGCCGCCCGCTCGATGCTGGGGGAGTCCGTGGCCCTCTACCTCGACGCCGGCCCCCGCGAGAGCCGGGATCCCTCGACGATCGTGGACTGCACCGTCACCCCGTTCCGCGTGGCCCGGCAGGGCTCCGTGCCCCTGGAGGAGCTGCGCGCGGTGGTGCCGGACCTGCTCGCCGAGGGCGAGGAGCCCCCGGTCGCCGCCGATCGGATCGCGGCTGAGGACGCTGCCGCGGCGCGCCCCGCCGACCGGGAGGCCTGACCGGCCCCTATGCGCGCGTATCTCGTCCTGGTCATGGTCACGGCCGTCGCCTGCGGGGCCCTGACGCCCCTCATGCGCCGGCTGGGGCTGCGCGCGCGCGTGTTCACCCCGCTGCGCCAGCGGGACGTGCACCGGCACCCCGTGCCGAAGCTGGGTGGCGTCGCCATGGCCGCGGCCGTGCTGGTCGGCTTCGCCGTCGGGGGAGTCGTGCCGTTCCTCCAGGGGATCTACGCGGACGACGCCGCGATGCGCGGGCTCCTGGTCGCCGTCGCCGTCGTGCTCGTCGTGGGCATCGCCGACGACATGTGGGACCTGCGCTGGTGGGTGAAGATGGCCGGCCAGGTGCTGGCCGGACTCGCGGTGGCCCTCGGCGGGATCCGCATCGAGGCCATGCCGGTGGGCTGGATCCCGGTGGGGAACGAGACCACGCAGGTCATCCTCACGGTGTTCGCCGTGGTGCTGACGATGAACGCGATCAACTTCGTGGACGGTCTGGACGGCCTGGCGGCGGGCGTCGCGCTGATCGGCGGCTCGGCCTTCTTCGTCTACTCGTATCTGCTGACGCGGACCATCAACCAGTTCGACTACGCCAACCTCGCCACCCTGCTCATGGCCCTGCTCGTCGGCGCGTGCGTAGGCTTCCTGCCGTGGAACCTGGCCCCGGCCCGCATCTTCATGGGCGAGGTGGGGGCCATGCTCATCGGCCTGCTGATGGCTGCGGCCGCGGTCGCCGTGACCGCTGACGTGAACGCCCTGGACGGGATGCGCTTCCGCAACGTCCCCGCCTACATGCCGATCCTGCTGCCCGTCGCCGTCCTCGCACTGCCGCTCGCGGACCTCGCCCTGGCCGTGCTGCGGCGGACGGCCAAGGGCACCAGCCCCTTCTCGGCGGACCGCGGGCACCTGCACCACAAGCTCGTGGACGGCGGCTACACCCAGGCGCAGGCCGTCGGGCTGCTCTGGCTCTGGGCGTTCCTCGTGGCATGGGGCGCGGTGTCCCTGAACTTCGTGGACCACATGGTCGTCCTGCCCGTGCTCGCCGTGGCCCTGGCCGGAGCCGGCTACCTCACCCTGCATCCGATCGTGGAGCGCCGTCGCGCGGACCGGAACGACGCCGCGGCCCACCCGGACGAGCGGGGGGACGCGTGACCGGGGCGGGAGGTCGCCGACGCCGGCGCCGCTGGGAGAACCGCCGCGGCTGGTGGGGGATCCTCGGGTGGTCCCTGGCCGCGGCGGGGGTTGCCCTGGCGATCACGTGCGCCGCGTGGCTGCTCTCCGTCGGCGGGGAGGCAGCCGGGAGCGCCCTGCTGGGCGGTGGCGCGGTGCTTGCGCTCTCGGCGCTCACCGGGGTGACGACGGCACTCGTCTGGGACCGGGCGCGCGAGGCGGCGCTGCCGGTCAGCGTGGGGCTGTTCGTGCTCAAGATCGCGGTGTTCGCGGTGCTGCTGGGGGTCCTGCCCCGCCCCGGCTGGGTCCGGGCGGACGCGGCGGCGATCGCCGCCCTCGTGACGATCCTCGTCTGGCAGGCCGCGGAGGTCCTCGTCTTCGCCCGGACCCGCCGCGGGATCTACGCCGACTGACCCGCCCGAGGGGCGAAGACACGGAGCCGCGGGCCATGCCGTGGGCCCCGTCTGCGGTACGGAGCACGGGTCACCGTTTGGTATCGTTGGCGGCGAACACTTCGACGGCGTCCATCTGCCGCCATCCGTGTCTCGCATCGCACCGGTACCCCCGCAATGTCGCGGCGCCCGCCTGTGGTCCGGGGACGAGGCTGCGGTCCCGTCGACTGCATCACTTCGGAGAGGAACCGCGTGCTGACCCTCGTGCTGGCCAACGCATCATTCGTGCCCCCCACCATCTCTGATGGTCACCTCCCGGAGATCTTCCCCTGGGGTGCGGAGTACGGCACCGGCTTCGGCAAGCAGATGCTGCTCGTCCTGCTCTCCGTGGTGCTCATCACCGCCTTCTTCGCGTGGGCCATGCGCCGTCCCCGGCTCGTGCCCGGCAAGGCCCAGTGGCTCGCCGAGTCCGGCTACTCCTTCGTCCGGAACGACATCGCGAAGGACATCCTGGGCGAGAAGAACTTCAAGCAGTGGGTCCCGCTGCTCTTCGCCATCTTCTTCTTCGTGCTGCTGAACAACCTGTTCGGCGCCATCCCGGTGCTGCAGCTGCCGACCTTCTCCCACGCGGGCGCCGCCTACGGCCTGGCCCTCATCGTCTACGCGATCTGGATCGGCGTCGGCATCAAGCGCCACGGCGTGCGCTACCTGAAGCTGGCCGTCGTGCCCTCGGGTGTGCCCGGCTGGATCCTGCCGCTGCTCGTGCCGCTGGAGATCATCTCCAACTTCATCGTGCGCCCGCTGACCCACTCCCTGCGTCTGATGGCCACCATGCTCTCCGGCCACATGATCGTGATGCTCGCCGGCGCCGGCGCCGCCTACCTGATCACGCAGACCGGCAGCCTGGCCCTGCAGGGCACCGGCATCCTGGTCATCCTCGGCTCGGTGGCCCTGTACTTCCTCGAGCTGCTGATCATGTACCTGCAGGCCTTCGTCTTCACGCTGCTGACCGCGATCTACATCCAGGGCGCGATCGACGCGAACGACCACTGATCTTCCGGGGCCGCCTCGGGCACGACCCAGGCGGCTGCGGTACGGCGGGAGAGCCCGCCACCAGTCTTCCCGGCCCTCCGCAGGAGGACCACCCGGGAGGCCGACCCTCCACAACCCGGCCGGACACCTCGGCCTCGTGAAAGGAACACCATGGAACTGCACGGTTCGCTCAACATGATCGGCTACGGCCTCGCCGCCATCGGCTCCGCCATCGGCGTGGGCCTGATCTTCGCCGCCTACATCAACGGCGTCGCCCGTCAGCCGGAGGCCCAGCGCATCCTGCAGCCGATCGCCCTCCTGGGCTTCGCGCTCGCCGAGGCCCTCGCCATCCTGGGCCTCGTCTTCGCCTTCGTCATCGGCGCCTGACGCGCCGCGTCCACGGAGCGCCCGCACGGTGAGACCGTCGGTGCTCCATCTCCACAGGACTCTTGACCGAAGGATGGTTGAAACATGATCAGCAACGGACTGATCCTCGCGGCGGCTGAGGGGGCCAACCCCCTGATCCCCAACCCGTGGGAGATCCTCGTCGTCGTGGTGGGCTTCGCCCTGCTCATGTTCATCGTCATCAAGTTCATCGTCCCGACCCTCGAGAAGTCCTACCAGGACCGTGTCGAGGCGATCGAGGGCGGTCTGGCCAAGGCTGAGAAGGCCCAGGCCGAGGCGAACGCGATGATGGCGGACTACGAGTCGCAGCTGGCGGACGCCCGCACCGAGGCGAACCGCATCCGCGAGGATGCCCGCACCGAGGCCGCCGAGATCGTGGCCGAGGCGCGCGAGCGCGCGACCGCCGAGGCGAGGCGCATCTCCGAGCAGGCGCAGGCGCAGATCGCCGCCGAGCGTCAGCAGGCCGCCGCGCAGCTCAAGGGCGAGGTCGGCTCGCTGGCCACGACCCTGGCCGGCAAGATCGTGGGCGAGTCCCTCGAGGACGACGCCCGCTCGCAGCGCGTGGTCGACCGCTTCCTGGCTGACCTGGACCGTCACCAGAGCGCAGGTGTCGCCGAATGATGACGGGCGCATCGAGGGACTCCCTGGCCGCCTCCCTGGAGGCCGTCGGTCCGGTGCTGGACGAGGGCGGCGTGGCCCTGGCACGCGAGCTGTTCGGCGCGCTGGACGTGGTGGACGAGCACGGCGCCCTGCGCCGCGCCCTGACCGACCCCGCCTGGACCACCGAGCGCCGTCACGGCCTCGTCGACTCGCTGTTCGGCGCCCGGGTGACCCCCGGTGCACTGCAGGTCCTCAAGGACCTGGCCGGCCGCCGCTGGTCCGCGGAGCGCGATCTCGGGGACGCCCTCGAGACGGTGGCCGTGCACGCGGCCGCCGCGGAGGCCGCACGCGGCGGACACGCGGGCCTGGCCGCCCTCTTGGGCGAGCTGCTGGCCTTCAACCGCACGGTGGAGGACTCGCACGAGCTGCAGCGGGCGCTCACCGATCAGCACGCACCCCTCGAGGCGCGGGCCGCTCTGGCCGGTCGTCTCCTGGGCGAGTCGGCCAGCCCGGCCGGCCGACTGCTGGTCGAGCGCGCCGTCTCGGCCCCGCGCGGCCTGAAGCCGTCCGCCGCTATCCGCAAGGCCGCGGACGTCGTCGCCGAGCGGCAGCGCCAGTGGATCGCCGAGGTGACCGTGGCCCGGCCGCTCGAGGCCGAGCAGCAGGAGCGGCTGGCCCTGGGCCTGCGCCGCGCCTTCGGCCGCGATCTCGTCATGGACGTGACGGTGGACCCCCACGTGGTGGGCGGCGTCCGCGTCCAGGTCGGCGACGACGTCGTCGACGGGTCCATGGCCTCGCGCCTCCACGACCTCCAGCGGCGGATGGCCGGCTGACGCCGGCTCCCGCCCGCATCCGGAACACCCACGAACGTAAGCATCATCGTCACGTCGATGATCACCAAGCACAGAGAGCAGGGACTGCAGATGGCCGAATTGACCATCAACGCTGACGATGTCCGCAATGCCTTGAACGATTTCGCGGCATCGTACGAACCGTCGGGCACCGATCGCACCGAGGTCGGCCGTGTCATCTCCGCGGCGGACGGCATCGCTCGTGTGGAGGGTCTGCCCTCCGTCATGGCGAACGAGCTGCTGCGCTTCGAGAACGGCATCCAGGGCCTTGCCCAGAACCTCGACACCCGCGAGATCGGTGTCGTCGTCCTCGGCGAGTTCCAGGAGATCCGCGAGGGCATGGAGGTGCAGCGCACCGGCGAGATCCTCTCCGTCCCGGTGGGCGACGCCTTCCTGGGCCGCGTGGTGGACCCGCTGGGCCAGCCCATCGACGACCTGGGCCCGATCGAGGCCGAGGGCCGCCGTGCCCTCGAGCTGCAGGCGCCGACCGTGACCGAGCGCAAGTCGGTCCACGAGCCGCTGCAGACCGGCATGAAGGCCATCGACGCCATGATCCCGATCGGCCGTGGCCAGCGTCAGCTGATCATCGGTGACCGCCAGACCGGCAAGACCGCGATCGCCGTCGACACGATCCTCAACCAGAAGGCCAACTGGGAGTCGGGCGACGTCGAGAAGCAGGTCCGCTGCGTCTACGTGGCCGTGGGCCAGAAGGCCTCCACCATCGCCGGCGTCCGCGCCACGCTGGAGGAGCACGGCGCCCTGGAGTACACCACCATCGTGGCCTCCCCGGCGTCCGACCCGGCCGGCTTCAAGTACCTCGCCCCCTACGCCGGCTCGGCCATCGGCCAGCACTGGATGTACGGCGGCAAGCACGTGCTGATCATCTTCGACGACCTGTCGAAGCAGGCCGAGGCCTACCGTGCCGTCTCCCTGCTGCTGCGCCGCCCGCCGGGCCGCGAGGCCTACCCGGGCGACGTCTTCTACTTGCACTCCCGGCTCCTCGAGCGCTGCGCCAAGCTCTCGGACGAGATGGGCGCGGGCTCGATGACCGGCCTGCCGATCATCGAGACCAAGGCGAACGACGTCTCGGCCTACATCCCGACCAACGTCATCTCCATCACCGACGGCCAGATCTTCCTGCAGTCGGACCTGTTCAACGCCAACCAGCGTCCCGCCGTGGACGTGGGCATCTCGGTGTCCCGCGTGGGCGGCGCCGCCCAGGTCAAGGCCATGAAGAAGGTCTCCGGCACGCTGAAGCTGGACCTGGCGCAGTACCGCGACCAGCAGGCGTTCTCCATGTTCGCCTCGGACCTGGACCCGGCCACCCGCCGCCAGCTCGCCCGCGGTGAGCGCCTCATGGAGCTGCTCAAGCAGCCGCAGTACTCGCCCTACCCGGTCGAGGAGCAGGTCGTGTCCATCTGGACCGGCTCCAAGGGCCACCTCGACGAGGTGCCGGTGCAGGACGTGCTGCGCTTCGAGCGCGAGTTCATCGACCACCTGCGTCGCCACACCTCCGTCCTGACCGACATCGCCTCCACCGGCAAGCTCGAGGACGGCACCGTGTCCGCGCTCGAGTCGGCCGTCGCCGAGTTCTCCAAGGGCTTCCAGTCCTCCGAGGACGGCGGCGTGCAGGCCGGCCACGAGGAGCACCGCGCGATCGAGCAGGACCAGGTCGCGCAGGAGCAGATCACCAAGCAGAAGCGCTGACCGCCGGTCGGTGAGGGAGCGGTCCGGCGTCGGACCCCACGGGGACGACGCCGGGCCGCCCTCCCGCCAGGGAAAGGACCACCATGGGAGCCCAGATCCGGGTCTACCGTCAGAAGATCGCGTCGACGTCGTCGATGAAGAAGATCTTCAAGGCGATGGAGCTGATCGCCACGTCTCGCATCACCAAGGCACGTGAGCGCGTCAGCGCGTCGCTGCCCTACGCGAACGCGATCACCCGCGCCGTCTCGGCCGTGTCGAGCCAGCACGACATCGATCATGTCCTCACCACGGAGCCCGAGAACCCGACCCGGGCGGCCGTGCTCATCATGTCCTCGGACCGCGGCCTCGCCGGCGCGTACTCCGCGAACGTGCTGCGCAAGGCCGAGCAGCTCCTCACCCGCCTCGGCGAGGAGGGCAAGGACGTGGACGTGTACGTCGTCGGCCGCAAGGCGCAGACGTACTTCGACTTCCGCGGCCGCGGCTACAAGCAGCTGTGGACCGGTCAGACGGACGCCCCCGTCGCCGAGCGCGCCGCCGAGATCGGCGAGGTGCTCGTGGACGCGTTCCTCACGGACACGGCGGACGGCGGCGTGGACGAGATCCACGTCGTGTTCACCGAGTTCGTCTCGCTCGTGAAGCAGAACCCCCACGTGGTGCGCCTGCTGCCCCTCGAGGTCGTCGAGGAGGAGGCCGCCACCGCCGAGGATGTGCTGCCGCTCTACGAGTACGAGCCGGACGCGGAGGAGGTCCTCGACGCGCTGCTGCCCAAGTACATCGAGTCGCGCATCTTCAACGCGATGCTGCAGTCGGCGGCCTCGGAGCTCGCCAACCGTCAGCGCGCCATGAAGTCGGCGGGCGACAACGCCACGAGCCTCATCAAGGACTACACGCTCCTGATGAACAACGCCCGTCAGGCCGAGATCACCCAGGAGCTCACCGAGCTCATCGCGGGCGCGGACGCGCTCAACAACTCCTGAGCCCGTTCGGGACTCACCAGACTCGCCATCCACACACGATAGAAGTGAGAGAGATGACTGCCACCATCACTGACCAGGGCACCGGGACCCCCACCGGCGGTGCCACCGGACGCGTGTCCCGCGTCATCGGCCCCGTGATCGACGCCGAGTTCCCGGCCAACGCGATGCCGGAGATCTACAACGCGCTGACCACCGAGATCGACCTCAACGGCCAGCGCCGCACGGTCACCTTCGAGGTCGCCCAGCACCTCGGCGACAACATGGTCCGCGCCATCTCCCTGCAGTCCACCGACGGCCTGGTGCGCGGCACCGACGTCGTGGACACCGGCGCCCCCATCTCGGTGCCGGTCGGCGACGCCGTGAAGGGCCACATCTTCAACGTGCTCGGCGAGACCCTGGACATGCCCGCCTCGCAGCTGCAGGCCGAGGACCGCTGGCCGATCCACCGCCCGGCGCCGAACTTCGCCTCCCTCGAGGGCTCCACCGAGATGCTGGAGACCGGCATCAAGGTCATCGACCTGCTGACCCCCTACATCAAGGGCGGCAAGATCGGCCTGTTCGGCGGCGCCGGCGTGGGCAAGACCGTGCTCATCCAGGAGATGATCACCCGTGTGGCCCGCAACTTCGGCGGCACCTCCGTGTTCGCCGGCGTCGGCGAGCGCACCCGTGAGGGCAACGACCTCTGGGTCGAGATGGAGGAGGCGGACGTCCTCAAGGACACCGCCCTCGTGTTCGGCCAGATGGACGAGCCGCCGGGCACGCGTCTGCGCGTGGCCCTGTCCGCGCTGACCATGGCGGAGTACTTCCGCGATGTGCAGAACCAGGACGTGCTGCTGTTCATCGACAACATCTTCCGCTTCTCGCAGGCCGGCTCCGAGGTCTCCACGCTGCTGGGCCGCATGCCCTCCGCCGTGGGCTACCAGCCGAACCTGGCGGACGAGATGGGCGTGCTCCAGGAGCGCATCACCTCGACCCGCGGCCACTCCATCACCTCGATGCAGGCCGTGTACGTCCCCGCGGACGACTACACCGACCCGGCCCCGGCCAACGTGTTCGCGCACCTGGACGCGACCACCAACCTGACCCGTGACCTCGCGTCCCGTGGCCTGTACCCGGCCGTGGACCCGCTGGCCTCGACCTCGCGCATCCTCGACCCGCAGTACGTGGGCCAGGACCACTACGACGTGGCCATCCGCGTGAAGCAGATCCTGCAGAAGAACAAGGAGCTGCAGGACATCATCGCGATCCTCGGTGTGGACGAGCTCTCCGAGGAGGACAAGATCACCGTGGGCCGCGCCCGCAAGATCGAGCAGTTCCTCTCGCAGAACACCTACACCGCCAAGCAGTTCACCGGCGTCGAGGGCTCCACCGTGCCGGTCAAGGACACCGTCGAGGGCTTCAAGGCCATCGCCGACGGCGACCTGGACCACGTCGCGGAGCAGGCCTTCTACAACGTGGGCGGCCTGGACGACGTCGAGCGCGAGTGGGCCAAGATCCAGGCCGAGGGCTGATCGATCATGGCTGAGCTCAACGTCGAGATCGTCTCCGAGGAGCGGTCCATCTGGTCGGGCGCCGCGTCGGCCGTGTCGGCGCGCACCGTCAACGGTGAGATCGGCATCCTCCCGGGCCACACCCCGATGCTGGCCGTCCTCGGCGACGGCGAGGTCGTGGTGCGGACCACGGACGGCGGCACCGTGACCGCGCAGGCCCGCGGCGGCTTCTTCTCCGTGGACCACGACCGTGTCGTGATCGCCGCGACGTCCGCCCGGCTGGGCGACGCCGCGGCGGCCTGACGCGGCGCGGCAGGACCTGACGGTGGAGGGCCCGGTGCTCATCGCCTCGGCGACCGTGGTGGCAGTCATCGTGCTGTCGGCACTCGCCCTGGTGATGCGGCGCCGGGCCCTCGCCCGTGTCACGGCCGCCTTCCCGGCGGTCCTGGAGCGGGAGGGCCCGGGGCGTGAGCGCGTGATCGGCGTCTACGACGAGTCCCGCCTGCGCCTCACCGGGGGCTGGCGCCTCTCGCGGGAGCGCTGGAGCGCGGACCGGAGCCGCCTGCAGATCGACCGCCTCCCGGCGGACGAGGCCGGCCGGGCCGTCCTGGAGCTGAGCGCCGGCGCACGTCCGGTGCGCGTCGTCGTCGACCCCGACGACGCCGGCGCCCTGCGCGCCTGGAGCGAGGCGGGGCCGTCCGCGGCGTCGTCCTTCTGGCGTCGCTGAGCCCGCCCGGCGCCTCAGAACAGGCGGGACTCGGCGTCGTCCACGCCGCGCATCGCGTCGTAGTCGAGGGTGACGCAGCGGATGCCGCGGTCCTCGGCGAGGGTGCGGGCCTGGGGCTTGATCTGCTGGGCCGCGAACACGCCGCGCACGGGCGCCAGGAGCGGGTCCCGGTTCATCAGCTCGAGGTAGCGGGTGAGCTGCTCGACCCCGTCGATGTCCCCGCGGCGCTTGAGCTCGACCGCCACGGTGCCGCCGTCGGCGTCGCGGGCCAGGATGTCGACGGGGCCGATCGCCGTCATGTACTCGCGGCGCACGAGGGTGTGGCCGTCGCCGAGCAGGCTGATCTGCTCGGCCAGCAGACGCTGCAGATCCGCCTCCACGCCGTCCTTGACGAGGCCGGGGTCCACGCCGAGCTCGTGGGAGTCGTCCGCCAGGACCTCCTCGATGAGCACGATGAGTCGGTCGTCGGACTTCTTGGCCTGTACGCGCCAGACCTGCGTCACCCCCTGGTCGGCCTGATCGGGGGAGGGCTCCTCCACGTGCAGGGTCGCGGGCGGCGACATCCAGTTGAGGGGCTTGTAGGAACCGCCGTCGGAGTGCACCAGCACCGAGCCGTCCGCCTTCACCATGAGCAGGCGGGTGGCGGTGGGCAGGTGGGCGTTCAGGCGGCCCTCATAGGTCACGGAGCAGCGGGCAATGACGAGTCGCACCGGTCCATCCTAGGCGGACCGTGCCCACCCGCTCGTGTGTCAGCATGGGGACATGCCCCGTTCGAACCGTCCCCGCCGCTCGTCCGCGCCTCGGCGGAGCGAGCGCGGGGCCTCCGGCGTCTCCCGGCGGTCCCGGCCGTCGCCGGGGCGGTCCGACCCGCTCGAGGAGCTCCTCGGCCTGGACGCGGGCTACTCGCGCCAGTCCGGGTCCGACGGCGGATGGCACGTCCGGCAGATCCCCGCGTGGCGCGCGGTGAAGGACTACATGTGCCCTGGCTGCGGTCGGGTGATCCGGCAGGGCCAGGCGCACCTCGTGGCCTGGCGCGCGGACTGGATCATGGGGGACGAGGACGCGGGGGCGGACCGGCGGCACTGGCACCCGGTGTGCTGGCGCACCCGCCCGGGCCGCTGACCGCGACGGTCCGGGCCGCGCCGCCGTCGTGGGCCTACCGGGCGTCCTGGCGGGGGATGAAGACCTCGCGGACCAGCAGCAGCAGCGCGACGGCGAGCGGGATCGCCATGAGGGCGCCGAGGACGCCGAGCAGCGCGCCTCCGGCGATCACCGCGATCACGGCCACGGCCGCCGGCACGGACACCGCGCGTGCCATGACGCGCGGCGAGATGACGTAGGCCTCGATCTGCAGGTAGACGAAGTAGATGGCCGCGAACACGGCGGCGGTCTGCCACGAGGTCAGCAGGCTCACGAGGGTCAGCAGCGTGCCGCCGATCGCGGCGCCCACCAGCGGGATGAACGCCATGAAGGCGGCGATCGCGGCGAGCAGGACGGCGAAGGGGGCGCCGGCGATGGCCAGCGCCGTGAACGCCACCGCGCCGTTGAGGGCGGCCACGAAGGACTGGCCCATCACGTAGTGGCCGACCGAGGAGGTGATCTGCTCGGACAGCGCCTCGATCCGGGGCCGGCGCGAACGCGGTGCGAGCCGGTAGGCCCAGTACTTCATGTGCGGCAGGGAGGAGAGGAAGTACAGCGTCAGCACGACCACCACGAGCACCGAGAAGACGGCGTTCAGCACGGTCTGGCCGAAGCCGAGGAGCCCGCCGAACAGGTCGGTGACGGCGACGCCGTCGGCGGCGAGGCGCTCGGTCTGGGCGCGAACGGCCTCCTGGAGGTGGAACTCCTCGTCGAGCTGCACGAACCACTCGGCGGTCATCACCCCGTCGATGATGGCCGGCAGGTCCTGGACCAGCTGCGTGGACTGCTCGATCACCGTGGGGACCAGGAGGGCGACGAACGCCCCGGCCACGGCGGCCAGGCCGAGCGCGGCCGTGAGCACGCCGACCCACCGGGGCGCGCCCCAGGACTCGACCCGGCGCACCAGCGGATCCAGGCCCAGGGCGATGAACAGGGCCGCGGCGATCCACACGATGAGCTGTCCGTTCGTGCGCAACACCGAGACGACGCCGATGGCCAGGGCCACGCCCACCGCGAGCAGGAAGCCGGTCAGCACGGGGGACTCGAGAGCCACGGCCGCGACCGCCGGATCCTCGGCGCCGTCGACGGGGACCGACTCGGGGTCCACCCGGTCCTCCTCGAGGAAGGGTCGGCGCCGCCGCAGGACGGAGCCCAGGCGGGGCAGTCGACGACGCCCGGCGGGCGTCGGCCCGTGCGACGGCGGCGCGGCGGCCACCCCGACCGGCTCCACGGGGACGCCGGCCACGGGCGGCTGCTCGGCGCCCTCGGGCTCGGCCGGGCCACGGACGTCGGCGACGCCGGCGACGTCCGGGCCGGATGCGGTCTCCTTCTCCTCCACGCGCTCAGCGTACGTCAGGGCCCCGGCCTGACCGCGCCGCGCCCGGGAGGCTACCGTGGGGCCCAGTGACAACGCCCCTCGCCCCGGCGACGGGGCGGCCCCGGACCGGAAGGATCGTGACCGACGTGACCGCCCAGCCCCCCTCCGACGCCCCGTCCCACCTGCGCGGCGCCGTCGACCTGTCCTCGCTCGGCACCCCGGCCCCGGCCGGGCGCACCGCGCCGGGGGCCGACGCCGGCGCCGGCGGCGGCTCGTGGGTGATCGCGGACGCCGACCAGGGTCTGCTGCAGCAGCTGGTCCAGCTCTCCGCCCAGGTGCCGGTGCTGCTGCACCTGCACGTGCCCGGGGATGCGGCGAGCGAGGCGCTCTACCGCCAGTTCGCGGACGCGGCCGACGCCCAGGCGGGACGGCTCGTGCTCGCGCGTCTGGACGTGGCGAAGGAGCCCGCAGTGCTGCAGGCGCTCGGCCTGGGGGCCGGCCCCGCGGTCATGGCCGTGGTGGCGGGGCAGCCGGTGCCGCTGGTCAATCAGGAGGTGCCGGAGGAGACGCTGCGCCAGCTCATGGGGGAGATCCTCGAGGTGGCCCGTCAGAACGGCGTCGCCGGCACCGTGCCCCCCGTCGCCCCGGCGCGCCAGGACGCCGACGCCGCGGCTGCGGAGGCTCCGCCCGTGCCGCCGCTGCACCGGGCCGCCCATGAGGCCCTCGCCGCCGACGACCTGCCCGGGGCCGTCTCGGCGTGGGAGGCGGCGCTGGCCGACAGCCCCGCGGACGCCGTGGCCCAGCAGGGCCTGTCCGCGGCCCGCCTCATGCTGCGCACCCGTGACGCCGACGCTGCGGCGGTGCGCGCGGCCGCCGCGGACGGCCCGGACGACGTCGCCGCCCAGCTCGCCGTCGCCGACCTGGACGTGCTCGGTGGCCACGTGGAGGACGCCTTCGCCCGGCTCGTGCGGTTCATCGCCCTCCACCCCGGCGACGACCGGGAGACGGCGCGCGCCCACCTCGTGGACCTCTACACCGTGGTGGGCACGGACGACCCCCGTGTGCAGGCCTCGCGGCGTCGGCTGGCCGCAGCGCTGTTCTGAGGGACCCACAGTTCATCCCTGAGGAGGACGCCGTGTCCGCCTGACGGTGGGTAACGTCCCAGGCATGACTCCGCATGCGCCCGAGCCTGCCCCCGCCCACCTGGCGGCCGCCGCCCGTCGGCGTGCGGCCGACGCCCCCGATCCGGACCTCGCCCTCGTCACGCGCGGGCTGACCCAGCGGTTCGGGGACAAGCTGGCGCTGGACGCGCTGGACCTGGACGTCCCGGCCGGATCGTTCTTCGGGGTGGTCGGGCCCAACGGGGCGGGCAAGACCACGGCCCTGTCGATGGCCACCGGGCTGCTGCGCCCGGACCACGGCCGCGCCTGGATCCACGGCGTCGACGTGTGGGAGCAGCCCCTCGAGGCCAAGCGACGGGTCGGCGTGCTCGCCGACGGCGTGCGCACCTTCGACCGCCTCACGGGCACGCAGCTCGTGACCTACGCCGGGCTGCTGCATGGCCTCGACGCGGACACCGTGGCCGAGCGGACCGCGGACCTGCTGCGGGTGATGGACCTGGAGGACGCCGGCCGCAAGCTCGTGGCCGACTACTCCGCCGGCATGACCAAGAAGGTGTCCCTGGCGGCCGCCATGGTCCACGCCCCGGACCTGCTCGTCCTGGACGAGCCGTTCGAGGCCGTGGACCCGGTCTCCGCCGCGAACATCCGGGACATCCTGCACTCGTACGTGGAGCGGGGCGGCACCGTGATCGTCTCGAGCCACGTGATGGACCTCGTCCAGCGCATGTGCACCCACGTCGCCGTGATCGCGGCCGGGACGCTGCGGGCCGCCGGCACGCTCGAGGAGGTCCGGGACGGGCGCGACCTCGAGGACCGCTTCGTGGACCTCGTCGGCGGCCGCCACGGCTCGGAGGGGCTGGCATGGCTCTGACGCTCGTCCGACTGCGCTGGACGCTGACCCTGAACCAGTGGCGGCGGTCCCCGTTCACCCTGGTGATGAGCGTGCTCGGCGCGCTGTACGTGCTCGGCATGGCCGCCGTGGCGGTGACGCTGCTCGTCACGGGCCTGCCCGCCCTGCCGGACGAGGCCCGCGGCGCCACGACCGTGCTGGCCGCCGCCGTCGTGGTGCTCGCCTGGCTCGTCATCCCGCCGTTCGTCACGGGCGTGGACGCCACCCTCGACCCGCACAGCTTCGTGCTCTTCCCCGTCCCGGCCCGCACCCTCATCGCCGGTCTGGTCCTGAGCGCCTTCACGACGCCGGTCGGGCTCGCCACGCTGGCCGTGCTGGTGGGCCTGGGGGCCAGCTGGTGGGACCGGCCGGCCGCGCTGGCGGCGGGCCTGGCCGGGGGCGCGCTGACCGCGGTGACCGCCGTGGCGATCGGCTCCGGCCTCGCCGGCCTCCTGGCCGCCTACGCGAGCCGGCGTCGGGTGCGGGACGTCGTCTCCGTCCTGCTGTTCATCCCGCTCATGCTCGGCGGCGTCGCCCTCTCGCAGGCCATCGCGTCGTTCGAGGACTTCCTGGCGATCGCGCCCCAGGTCGCCCGCGGCGCGGCGTGGACCCCGTTCGGGGCGGGCCCCGCCGCGGCGTGGGCGGCCGCCGAGGGCCGCGGCGCCGCCGTCGCGCTCCACCTCGCGGTGGCGGCGGCCTGGTGCCTGGCCGCCCTGGCCCTGTGGCACCTGGCCGTGCGCCGCACCGTGGAGCCGGTGGCCGTGGGCGGCGGTCGGTCCCGCCGCGTCGCCGCGGGAGCGGACCCGATGCCGCTGCGCTGGCTGGGCCGACGGGCCACGGGCCCGCGCACCGCGATCGCGGCCCGCGCCCAGCGCTACTGGCTGGCCGATCCGCGGTACGCGGCCGGGCTCATCATCATCCCGCTCATGGCCGTCCTGCTGTGGTTCACCGGGGGCATGGCCGCGGAGGGGGGTCCCGGACTGGGCCTGCTGCTGATCCTCGGGCCGATCACCGCCTGGTCCCTGGCCTACTCGATCTCCGCGGACATCGCCTACGACCACACGGCGTTCCACCTGCAGGTCGTCTCGGGCGTGCGGGGCGTGGACGACCGCTGGGGCCGGGTCCTGGGCCTGGCGGGCTGGGGCGTGCCGATGATCCTGCTCGTGACGACGGCGACGGTGGCGGCGGCGGGGGACTGGTCCCTGCTGGCGCCGATGCTGGGCCTGGCCCTCGGCCTGTTCGGGACGACCGCCGGGCTGTCCGCGTTCGTCTCCGCCCGCTTCGTCTACCCGGTTCCGAAGCCGGGGGACAGCCCGTTCGCGACGCCGCAGGGCGCGGCCATGCGCACGATGCTCGTCCAGGGCGCCGCGATGCTGGTCAGCCTGGCGCTCGCGGTGCCGTTCCTGGTGCCCTTCGTCGTCCGGCTCGTCACCGGGGCCGCCGTGTGGGGGTGGGTGACGGTGGCGCTCGGGCTCGCGTGGGGCGCCGTCGCGCTGTGGCTGGGTGTGCGCCTGGGGGCGCGCTGGTACGACCGCGCGCAGGCCGAGACCTACCAGGCCGTGGCCGCCTTCTGAGGGGCGCGGCTAGACTGGCCCGCATGAGTGTGACCGGCGAACCCGACCTGAACGACCCCTTCGCGCCCGCCGGCGGCGGCACGTCCGTCCTCGAGCGTGAGGAGCTGCGCCAGGAGATCGAGCCGGGCGACCACGAGCGCTTCGCCCACTACGTCCGCAAGGAGAAGATCACGGAGTCCGCCGTCACCGGTGCCCCCGTGATCGCCCTGTGCGGCAAGGTGTGGGTGCCGGGCCGGGACCCGAACAAGTTCCCCGTGTGCCCCACGTGCAAGGAGATCTACGAGGGCCTGCGCGAGCCGCAGGACGGCGGCGACGGCGACGGCGGCGGCAAGCGCGGTGGCTGGTTCGGAGGCCGCGGCCGTGGCTGACGGCCGCTCCCTGACGAGCGGCACCCCGGACGGCAGCGTCCAGCACGACCTGTTCCACATCGGCGAGGACCTTCCCCCCGCCATGCCCGAGCGCGCGGCGTGGGGGACGGCCCCCAAGCTGCGCCAGTGGCAGCAGGAGGCGCTGGAGCGCTACCTCCAGACCGCCCCGCAGGACTTCCTGGCGGTCGCGACCCCCGGCGCGGGCAAGACGACGTTCGCGCTGCGCGTGGCCAAGATCCTCCTGGACTCCGGCGTCGTGCAACGGCTGACCGTCGTCGCGCCCACGGACCACCTCAAGCGCCAGTGGGCGGACAACGCCGCGCGCGTCGGCATCGCCATCGACCCGAACTTCAAGAACGCCGACGGGCGGCACGGCGCCGAGTACCGCGGGGTGGCGCTGACGTACGCCCAGGTGGCGAACAAGCCCGTCCTGCACCGCAACCGCACCGAGGCCGCCAAGACGCTGGTGATCCTGGACGAGATCCACCACGGCGGCGACGCCCTGAGCTGGGGCGAGGGCATCCGTGAGGCGTTCGAGCCGGCCACGCGGCGGCTGTCCCTGACCGGCACGCCCTTCCGCTCGGATACCGCCTCCATCCCCTTCGTCCGCTACGAGCTCGGCCAGGACGGCATCGAGCGCTCCAAGGCCGACTACACGTACGGCTACGGGCCGGCGCTGCGCGACCACGTGGTCCGCCCCGTGATCTTCATGGCCTACTCGGGCCAGATGCGCTGGAAGACCTCCACCGGCGAGGTCATGGAGGCCCAGCTCGGCGAGGCCGCCACGAAGGACATCACCGCCTCCGCCTGGCGGACCGCGCTGGACCCGGCGGGAGAGTGGATCCCCTCGGTGCTGCGCGCTGCGGACCGCCGGCTCACCGAGGTGCGCCGCAACGTCCCCGACGCCGGCGGTCTCGTGATCGCCACGGACCACCAGGACGCGCGCGCGTACGCCGCGCAGCTCGAAGCGCTGACCGGCCAGCGGCCGGCCGTGATCCTCTCGGACGACAAGGGGGCCTCGGATCGCATCGAGGAGTTCGCCGCGTCGGACGAGCGGTGGATGGTGGCGGTGCGCATGGTGTCCGAGGGCGTGGACGTGCCCCGCCTGTGCGTGGGCGTGTACGCCACGTCCACGTCCACGCCCCTGTTCTTCGCCCAGGCCGTGGGCCGCTTCGTGCGCTCCCGCCGGCGTGGGGAGACCGCCTCGGTGTTCCTGCCGTCCGTGCCCGCGCTCATGCTGCTGGCCAACGAGATGGAGCTCGAGCGGGACCACGCGCTGGACCGCAAGGAGGGCGCCGTCGAGGTCGAGGACCTCGAGGACGCCCCCGAGGAGGACCTCATCGCGGAGGCCAACCGGGCCGAGAGCGGCTCGGACGCGCTGACGCGGGAGAAGTTCGAGGCCCTCGAGTCCCGGGCGAGCTTCGACAAGGTGCTCTTCGACGGCGGCGAGTTCGGCCTCGGCGGCGCCGTCGGCTCGGAGGAGGAGCAGGACTTCCTCGGCATCCCGGGCCTGCTGGACGCCGAGCAGGTCTCCGCCCTGCTGCGGCAGCGGCAGGCCGAGCAGATCCAGCGCCGGCCGCGTGCGCAGGCGGCCGAGCCCGCCGACGTCGTGGACCACCGGCGGATGAAGGAGCTGCGCTCCGAGCTGTCCAAGACGGTGTCCGCCTGGGCGGCCCGTTCCGGCCAGCCGCACGGGGTGATCCACAACCGCCTGCGGGAGATCTCCGGCGGCCCCGCCGTGGCCCAGGCCTCCCGCGAGCAGCTGGAGAAGCGGCTGAGCACCCTGCGCGGGTGGTTCGTCGGCCGGACCTGAGGTCCGCCGGGAGCGCGGGGGCGCCCGCGGGCCGAGGTTCGCCTCCCCTGGCTGGCACCCGGCACGGGGACGGGCTGGAATGGGGGCACGATGTCAGGAGTCGCCATGCCCGTGTCCGCCCCGTCCCCGTCGTCGTCGCGCCCCGCCGTCCTCGGCTTCGCCGCGCGGTACCCGTGGGTGCTCGCGACGCTGGTCGTCGTCGCCCTCACCCTCGGCCTGCACCTGGCGGGGGCGGAGGATCCGGCGCGCTGGATCGCCTCGGCGTATGCCCTGGTGGTGGCCGCGTGGACCTCGGTGGGCATGGTCAGGGACCTGATGCGCGGGCACTGGGGTGTGGACATCCTCGCCGTCACCGCGATCGTCGCCACCGTGCTGGTGGGGGAGCACCTCGCCGCCGTGCTCGTCTGCCTGATGCTCACCGGTGGGGAGGCCCTCGAGGACTACGCGGCCGGCCGCGCTCGGCGGGATCTGTCCGCCCTGCTGGACCGCGCCCCGCAGCGCGCGCATCGCCTGGGCCCGGACGGCTCCGTGGAGGACGTGCCGGTGGAGGAGGTGCGTGCCGGCGACCGGCTCCTGGTGCGTCCCGCCGAGGTGCTTCCCGTGGACGGCACCGTGGCTTCCGCCGAGGACGGCGGGGAGGTCGCCGTGGACCTGGACGAGTCCTCCCTGACCGGCGAGTCCCTGCCCGTCACGCACCGCACCGGCTCGGCCGTGATGTCCGGCGCGCTCAACGGCACCCGCGCCTTCGTGCTCGAGGCGACCGCCTCCGCGGCCGACTCGCAGTACGCGGCCATCGTCTCCCTCGTGCAGCAGGCGGCCGAGTCCCGCGCCCCCATGGTGCGCCTGGCCGACCGCTACGCCGTGCCGTTCACCGCCGTCGCCTACCTGATCGCCGGCCTGGCCTGGTGGCTGTCCCAGGACCCGGTCCGCTTCGCCGAGGTGCTCGTGGTGGCCACGCCGTGTCCGCTGCTCATCGCCGCTCCGGTGGCCTTCCTCGGCGGCATGTCCCGCGCCGCCACGTCCGGGGTGATCGTGAAGTCGGGTGGGACCATCGAGGCCCTCGGCTCCGTGCAGACCGTGGGCTTCGACAAGACCGGCACCCTCACCGCCGGCCGCCCCGAGCTGGTCGGCGTGCGCCCGGCCGCCGGCTTCGCCCAGGACGAGCTGCTGCGCCTGGCCGCCTCCGCCGAGCAGTACTCCGTGCACGTGCTCGCCGACGCCATCCGCGCGGCGGCCGAGGAGCGCGGGCTGTCCCTGGCGACCGCGCAGGATGCCACGGAGGAGGCCACCCACGGGGTCGTGGCGGTGCTCGAGGGTCGGCGCGTCGTCGTCGGCAAGCGCGCCTACGTCACGCAGGCCGCCCCGGACACCGTCACCGCCGACCTCGCCCCCGGTCAGTCCGCCGTCTACGTGGCCGTGGACGGCGCCTTCGCCGGCGTCCTGCTGCTGGCCGACCGCATCCGCCCCGAGTCCGCCGCCACCGTGCAGGCGCTCCACCGCCTCGGCGCACGACAGGTCCTCATGCTCACCGGCGACGCCGAGGCCACCGGACGGCACATCGCCAGGGAGGCGGGCATCGACGAGGTCCACGCGGACCTGCTGCCCGCGGACAAGGTCCGCCTGCTCTCCGAGCGCCCGGAGCGCCCGGTGATGATGGTCGGCGACGGCGTCAACGACGTCCCCGTGCTCGCCGCCGCGGACGTGGGCGTGGCCATGGGCGCCCGCGGCTCGACCGCCGCCTCCGAGTCCGCCGACGTGGTGGTGCTCGCCGACGACGTCTCCAAGGTCGCCGTCGCCGTGGCCGCCGGCCAGCGCACCCTGCAGGTGGCCACGCAGTCGATCTGGGTCGGCATCGCGCTCTCCCTGGTCCTGATGGTCATCGCCGCCACGGGCGCCATCCCGGCTCTGGTCGGCGCGCTGTTCCAGGAGCTCGTGGACGTCGTGGCCATCGTCAACGCGCTGCGCGCCATGAAGCCCGGCCCGCACGAGGCCGAGCGGCTCGGCGATCTCGCCGCCGCCCCCGCCCGGGGGGAGCGGCAGGCCGTGTCGGCCTGAGCGCCGGGCTCAGCCGTCCCGGGACTGGAAGCGCACGAAGGCGCGCAGCTCGTCACCCTCCACGTCACGGGACTCGCGGAATCCATGGGCCTCGTAGAAGGCGCGCTGGCGCTCCTCGGTGTCCGTGAGCAGCACGTGCTGACGCACCTGGCCGAACCGGGCGAAAACGCGGCGCAGCAGCTCGGAGGCGATGCCGCGGCGCTGGTGCCCCGGATCCACGAGGATGTCCTGCAGGTAGGCGATGGTGTGGCCGTCGGAGACCACGCGGGCCAGACCGACCAGACGGCCGCCGTCGGCGGCGGGGATCACCCCGGAGAGGTAGCGGATGCCGTCCCGGTCTGCGGCGATGGGGGAGTCGGTCATGGCTGCTCTCCTCGTCTGCGTCGGGCACCGGCTCCGGCACGCCCGCCGGGGCCGCGTGCCTCCATCATGCCGCATCGAGTGACATTCGTCACTGTCTCGGCGTGCGGCGCCTCAGAGGCGACGCCGGTGCCGCTCGGGGCCGAACCCGCTCACGAGGTCGCCAGGATGGCCCCGGCGGCCTCCATCTCGTGGAGCGCGGCCTGGGCGGCCGCCTCGTCGACGCCGGCCACCAGGTCGGTCAGCACGGTGACCTCGTAGCCGGCGTCGAGGGCGTCGAGCACGGTGGCGCGCACGCAGTGGTCCGTGGCGATGCCCACCACGGTGATCGCGTCCACGCCCTGCTCACGGAGCCACTCGTCGAGGCCGGGGGCGCCGGACTCGACGGCGGCCGCGGCCACGGCGGTGGCCCCGTACGGGCCGACGGTCCCGGAGGGGCGCTCGCCCGCGGCCCCGGTCGGGACGGCGTCGGGCTCGCCGAGGGCGCCGTCGAAGCCGGAGTAGGCGTCCGTGTGCAGGCCCTTGAGGAACTCGGCGTCGAGGTGCTCGGCGTCCAGGTCGGGATGCAGCTCGGCGCCGGCGGTGCCGGCCACGCAGTGCACCGGCCAGGTGGTGCGGAAATCCGGCTCGGCGCCGGTGGCCGCGGCGAAGTGCGTGCCCGGGTCGACGTGCCAGTCGCGCGTGGCTGCCACGGACGCGTAGGCGTCCGCGTGCTCGGCCAGGTGCTCGCTGACCCCGGCCGCGACGGCGGCGCCGCCGGTCACGCCGAGGGCGCCGCCCTCGCAGAAGTCGTTCTGCACGTCCACGATCACCAGGGCGCGGTTCAGGTTCTCCATGGGTCAGTCCTCCAGGAAGATGGTCGGGATGGCGGGGTCGCCCGGCTGCAGGCGGCCCACCGAGGCGGGCAGCTCGCGCAGGGAGGCGGCGTGCCGCTCGGCGGCGCGGGTGACGGCCTCGGGGCCGGTCCAGCCCTCGGCCAGCTCGCCGGCGTGCACGAAACGGTGCAGCAGGGGACGGTCGTCGGCGTCGGGCGCGGCGCCGCGGTTGACGCCGATCACCTCGGCGGTGGCCCGGCCCCGCGGGTCGCGGCGGCGCGCGGCCTCCTTGCGGCCGCCCCGGCTGGCCTTGCCGGAACTGGCCTTGGCCACGTCCACCCACGTGCCGTCGTCGTCCTGGCGGGCCACGAGCTTGTAGACCATGGAGGCGGTGGGCGCGCCGGACCCGGTGACCAGGCGCGTGCCCACGCCGTACGAGCTGACGGGGGCGGAGCGCAGGGCGGCGATCGCGTACTCGTCCAGGTCCGAGGTGACCATGATCCCGGTCTCGGTGTTGCCCAGCTCGTCGAGCAGCTCGCGCACGCGGTGGGCCTGGATCACGAGGTCGCCGGAGTCGACCCGGACGTTCCGCAGGGCCGGGCCGGCAACCTCGACCGCGGTGCGCACGCCCTGCTCCACGTCATACGTGTCCACGAGGAGGGTGGTGTCCGCCCCGAGCGCGGCGACCTGGGCCTCGAAGGCGGCGCGCTCCGAGTCGTGCAGCAGGGTGAAGGAGTGGGCGGCGGTGCCGACGGTCGGGATGCCGTACCGGCGGCCCGCCTCGAGGTTCGAGGTGGCGGTGAAGCCCGCGATGGCCGCGGCGCGGGCGGCGGCCACGGCAGACTCCTCGTGCGTGCGGCGCGAGCCCATCTCGGCGCACGGGCGGCCGTCCGCGACGGCCGTCATGCGGGAGGCTGCGGAGGCCACGGCGGAGTCGTAGTTGTAGATGGAGAGCAGGTAGGTCTCCAGGATGCACGCCTCGGCGAACGTCGACTCCACCTGCAGGAGGGGGGAGTGCGGGAAGTAGGCCTCGCCCTCGGCGTAGCCCACGATGTCACCCGTGAACTCGTAGTCGGCGAGCCAGGCCAGCGTGGCGTCGTCGAGGGCGGTGGTGTCCGCGAGGAAGTCGAGCTCGGGCGTGTCGAACCGGAAGCGGGACAGGCCCTCCAGCGCGCGGCCCACGCCGGCCACCACGCCGTAGCGGCGGCCGCTGGGCAGGCGTCGGGTGAACAGCTCGAAGCGGGAGCGGCGGTGCGCGGTGCCGGCCTTCAGCGCGGCCTGGAGCATGGTCAGCTCGTAGTGGTCGGTCATCAGCGCCGTGGGGATCTGCCAGTCGTCGGCGGTCCGCGGGGCGCTGGGCACGGGGTTCTGGCTCACGCCCCCACCCTAGTGGACCGTGGCGGGGCCGGTCCTGGCCCGCCCGCCTCGTACACTGGGGCGCATGTCCGTGCTGACCCGCCACGATCCGTCCGCGCCGCGCGCCGTGCGTCCGGCGCCGGGTGAGTCCGTCCCCGCCGGCGCCACCGACACCGCCCTGCTGGAGCGGCCTCACGAGGACACAGCCCGGGACCGGCCGTGGAACGTGGTGGTGTGGAACGACCCGGTGAACCTGATGAGCTACGTGGCCTACGTGTTCCGCACCCACTTCGGCTACTCCGCGGCCAAGGCGCAGCGGCTCATGCTCGAGGTCCACGAGCGGGGCCGGTCCGTGGTGGCGACGGGCACCAAGGAGAAGGCCGAGCTGCACGTGGGCGCGATGCACGGCTACGGGCTGTGGGCCACGCTGGAGCAGGCGGAGGACTGAGGAGGGGCATGGCAGAACGGTTCCGCTGGACGCGGCGGGGGTACACGGCGCAGCTGGAGCTGCCGGAGGTGCGCCTGCTGCGCGGGCTGGTCAGGGACGTCGTCGCCCTGCTCGAGGGCCGACGCGCGGACGTGCGCCCCGCCGAGGCGGACCCCGCCGAGGCCCCGGCCGCCGAGGACGGCGTCGACACGCCCGAAGATCCCCCGGCGGCGCCGCCGTCCGTGTCCGCCGCGCAGGACGCGGGCCCCGTGGCCGGGCTGGACGCGTCCGACGCCGCGTTCTGGGGGCTGGTCTCCGGGCTGCACCTGAGCCAGGACCCGGAGCCGCAGCGTTCGGCCCCCACCGACCCGGCCGTCGCACGCCTCCTGCCGGATGCGATGCCCCAGGCCGGCGCCGCCGAACAGGGCGCCCACCGGGCCCTGACCGAGGACGCCCTGTCGGAGGGGAAGCTCGCGGACGCGCGCCTGGCACTCGAGCTGCTGCGCTCGACGCGCGTGGAGGTCCCGCACGACCAGGCGCCGGCCTTCGGCCGCGCGCTCAACGACGTGCGCCTCGTCCTCGCGGCCCGCCTGGGCGTCGAGACCGAGGAGGACGCCGCCCGCGTGCACGCCGTGGACGACTGGCGCAGCGCGGAGGACGTCGAGTCCACCATGGCCCTGCTCTACAACTTCACCTCGTGGCTGCTGGAGACGCTCATGACGGAGATGCTCAGCGAGCTGCCCGAGGGCTCGGACGAGTCCGCGCCGGGCGCCGGGGACGCGGAGGGCGAGCAGTGAGCGGCCAGCGCGCCGCCGTGGACGCCGCCGCGCCGATCGGCGTGTTCGACTCGGGCGTGGGCGGGCTGACCGTGGCCCGGGCGATCATGGACCAGCTGCCCCACGAGTCCATCCTCTACGTGGGCGACACGGAGCACTCGCCGTACGGCCCGCGGCCCATCGCCGAGGTACGGGCCCTCGCCCTGGCGATCATGGACGAGCTCGTCGCGCGCGGCGTCAAGGCGCTCGTGATCGCGTGCAACTCCGCGTCGGCCGCCGTGCTGCGCGACGCCCGCGAGCGCTACACGGGAGGCCACGGCATCCCCGTGATCGAGGTGATCCAGCCCGCCGTGCGCCGCGCCGTGGCAGCCACCCGCACGGGCCGGATCGGTGTGATCGGCACCGAGGCGACCGTCGGGTCCCGCGCCTACGAGGACTCGTTCTCGGCCGCCCCGCACCTCGAGATCACCTCGGTCGCGTGCCCGCGGTTCGTGGAGTTCGTGGAGGCCGGCATCACCACCGGCCCCGAACTGCTGGAGACCGCCCGGGAGTACACGGCCCCGCTGCGTGCGGCGGGCGTGGACACCCTCGTGCTGGGATGCACCCACTACCCGCTGCTGACCGGCGCGCTCTCCCTCGTGATGGGGGAGGACGTCACGCTCGTCTCCTCCGCGGAGGAGACCGCCAAGGACCTCTACCGGGAGCTGGTCCGCCTCGGCCTCGAGCACCCCCACTCGGCCGCGGGCTCCGGCCAGGCCACCCGCCACCGCTTCGCCGCCACCGGCGACCCCGACCACTTCCAGGCCCTCGCGCGCCGCTTCCTCGGACCCGAGGTCGAGTCCGTGCGACGCCTGGAGACGATCGGCGCGCCCCGCCCCGCGGCCGCGCCGGTCCCGACGCGCTCGGCGGCCTCCGTCCGGCCGGGCCCCGAGCAGGAGGGTGTGACGTGAAGCTGACCATCATCGGGGCCTCCGGGTCCTTCCCCGGCCCGGGCTCGCCCGCCTCGTGCTACCTCCTCACCGCCGAGGGCGTGGCCGAGGACGGCGTCACCCCGCGCACGTGGCGGATCCTGCTCGACCTCGGCAACGGCGCCCTCGGCGTGCTGCAGCGCTACGTCGAGCTCGAGGACCTGGACGGCATCCTGCTCTCCCACCTGCACCCGGACCACTTCATGGACCTGTGCGGGATGCACGTGGCCATCCGCTGGAACCCGGCCGGCTGGGGACGCGGCCGGCTGCCCGTCTACGGACCCGCCGGCACCGCCGACCGCATCGCCGAGGCGTACGGGATGGACCCCGAGCCGGGGATGCACCAGGACTTCGAGTTCCGGTGCTGGGCCGCCGGCCGCCCCGAGCGGCTCGGTCCGTTCCGGTTCACCCCGGTCCCCGTGCGCCATCCCATCGACGAGGCCTACGCGATCCGGGTCGAGGTGGACCGCGTCGACGACGACGGCGACGTCACCACCCGCGTGCTCACCTACTCCGGGGACACCGACGCGTGTGAGGGGCTCGTCGAGGCCGCGCGGGACGCGGACGTGTTCCTGTGCGAGGCCGCCTTCCACGAGGGCCGGGACGACGGCATCGACGGCGTCCACCTGACCGGCCGACGGGCCGGCGAGACGGCGGCGCAGGCCGGGGCCCGGAAGCTGCTGCTCACACACCTGCCGGTGTGGAACGATCCGCAGCGCGCCGTCCAGGAGGCCCGCGCGGTGTACGACGGCCCGCTGGCCGTCGCCGTCTCGGGGCTGAGCTACGGCGTCTGAGGGCGTGCCTAGA
>NZ_JASDCZ010000109.1:0-7753 GCF_030407635.1 Micrococcus sp. APC 4021 | reverse complement strand
GACCCCACCGCTTCCACCCCGTCTTCTCCCACCCCGTCCCGGCAGCGCCGGGCCAAGATCGTGGTCTGGGTGCTGCTGGGCCTGGTCGTGGCCGCCGCCCTCATCGGTTACCTTGTGGCCCGCGGGACCGCCACCGCCCAGCAGCAGGACCCCAACCAGTCCACCGCCCAGTCCACCGGGCAGTCGACTGGGTCTGCCGGTCAGTTGGTGCGGGAGAATAGCCGGGTGCTCTCGCAGGCCCCCAATGAGAAGGCCGTGCTGGTGGAGTTCCTGGACTTCGAGTGCGAGGCCTGCGCGGCGGCTTACCCCTTCGTGGAGGACCTGCGCGCCGAGTATGCGGACACCGTGACCTTCGTGCACCGGTACTTCCCGCTGCCGGGCCACCCGAACTCGGTCACCGCGGCCATCGCCGTGGAGGCCGCTGCCCAGCAGGGCGCCTACGAGTCGATGTACCAGAAGATGTTCGAGACCCAGACCGAGTGGAGCCACACCACGGAGGACCGCAGCCCGGTCTTCCGGGCCTACGCCGAAGAGTTGGGCCTGGACATGGCCGCCTACGATGCCGCGGTGGCCGACCCGGCCACCCGGGACCGGGTCGAGCTGGACGTGGCCGACGGCACCGCCCTGGGCGTGGCCGGGACCCCGACCTTCTACCTCGACGGTGAGCCGCTCACCGTGAACAGCCTGGAAGAGTTCACCGCCGCCGTCGAGGCCGCCACCCAGGACTGACCGCCCGGACCATCCGCGGCCACCCGGGCCAGAGCAGAGGACCGAGAGCAAAGGACTTCCCATGACCGACCGGCTCACCGAGCCCACCGCCCCGAGCGCCGCCTCCCCAGTATCGGCAGCCGGCCCGGCGCCGGCCCCGGCGTGGTTCACCGGGCGCCGGGCCTTCGGCCTGGTGCTGCTCGTCACCGGCGCCGTCGGCTGGATCGCCTCGGCGACCCTGGTCCTCGAACGCCTCGCCCTCTACGAGAACCCCGGCCACACCACCAGCTGTGACATCAACCCCTGGGTGTCCTGCGGACGGGTCATGGGCACCTGGCAGTCCGAGCTGTTCGGCTTCCCCAACCCGCTGATCGGCATCGTCGCCTTCGCCGTGGTGATCTCCACCGCGATGGTCGTGCTCTCCGGGGCCCGGCCCGGCCGCGGGTACTGGCTCGGGCTGCAGGCCGGGGTCACCCTCGGGATAGGGTTCGTGGCCTGGCTGTGGTTCCAGGCCCTGTACGAGATCTACATCCTCTGCTTGTACTGCATGATCGTCTGGGCGGCCATGATCCCCCTGTTCCTCCTGCTCACCGCCCGCAACCTCGCCCACGGCGTGATCCCCGCCCCGCCGGGGGTGGTCCGGTTCGCCACCGGCTGGGCCGGGACCCTCATCGCCGTCGCCTACGTCGCCGTCGCCGGCTCGGTCTTCGTCCAGTTCCTCCCCGCCTTCACCGGCTTCTGACCGGTCCTGGGGCGCGACCTCGCCATTATCGACTGAAGGCGCTATCATCGTCGTATGACGATGATTAAGGAGCCGGGGGTGTCCCCGGCGGCGGGCCTGGGCCCGGCGGCGGCGCTGTTCCACGGGTTCTCCGACCCCACCCGGTTGGCGATCCTGCGGCACCTGGCCACCGGGGAGCACAAGGTGCGCGAGCTGACCGAGCACCTCGGGTTGGCCCAGTCCACGGTCAGTGCGCACCTGGCCTGCCTGGCCGGCTGCGGGTTGGTGGCCTCCCGGCCGGTGGGCCGGGCCTCGCTGTACGCCCTGGCCGCCGAGCCCGAGCTGCTTCAGGTGCTGGCCGCCGCCGAGCGGCTGCTGACGGTCACCGGGCACGCGGTCGAGCTCTGCCCACACTCCGGCACCCCGGGCCCCGACGGCCCCGCCGCGGCCTGAGCCCGGTCCCGGAGAAGGAGGACACAGTTAATGGGTGCACACCACCACGCCTCGCCGGCGCACCGCTGGCGGCTGGCGGTCGCTTTCGCCATCACCACGGCGGTGCTGCTGGCCGAGGTGGCCGGGGCGCTGATCACCGGCAGCCTGGCCCTACTGGTGGACGCGGCGCACATGCTCACCGACGCTGGCGGGTTGCTGATGGCTCTGCTGGCCTCCACCCTGATGGCCCGGCCGCCCACGGCCCGGCGCACCTGGGGGTTCCTGCGCGCCGAGGTGTTGGCCGCCCTGGCCCAGGCCGCCATCCTGCTGGCCGTGGGTCTCTACGCCTTCATCGAGGGCCTGCAGCGACTGTTCGCCCCGCCCGAGGTAGCCTCCGGCCCTCTGCTGCTGTTCGGGATCCTCGGCTTGGCCGGTAACCTCGCCTCGCTGGCCGTCCTCGGCTCCGGCCGCGGGGCCAACCTGAACATGCGCGCCGCGTTCCTGGAGGTCCTCAACGATGCGCTGGGCTCGGTGGCCGTGATCGCCAGCGCCCTGGTCATCGCCACCACCGGCTGGGCGCAGGCCGACGCCGTGGCCGGGATGCTCATCGCCGTGTTGATTGTGCCCCGCACCCTGAAGATCCTGGCCGAGGCCGCGCACATCCTGCTCGAATCCACCCCCCGGGACCTGGACCTCGCCGAGGTTCGGGACCACCTTGAAGCGGTGCCGCACGTGGTGTCCGTGCACGACCTGCACGCCTCCCAGATCGCCACCGGGGTCCCCGTGCTCAGCGCCCACGTCGTCGTCGAGGACCACTGCTTCCACGACGGGCACGCCCCCCAGATCCTGGACCAGCTCCAACACTGCGTCGCCGAGCACTTCGACGTGGCGATCGACCACTCCACCTTCCAACTCGAACCCGCCGCCCACGCCCACCACGAACACCCCACCCACCACTGACCCAGTGGGGCTGGTTGAGCAATAGACGCGTCCGCAGGAGGAACCCCCCACCGGACACACCCGCAGCCGACATGGATGAACAGTGGCACGCCACTAGGGACATCCCGCATGACCCGTCCGGTGGTCCGTCCCGCGACGGCACGTCATACGACACGCCCCCGGGTGGGTCACCATCGGCGGCACACAGCTCCGCAGCCCGCGGTGGTCATCGGCGTTGGGCCAGCACCTTCTGTCCGGCTTCGCGCAGTTCCCCGGTGGGTGAGACGTGGCGGTAGAGGGTCTGGCGGGTGATGCCCAGTTCCTTACACAGGGCACCGACGTTGGTGTCCTTGTTCCCCATCGAGGCCATCGCCAGGCGGATCTTGGCCGGGGTCATCTTGTAGGGCCGGCCGCCCTTGCGGCCTCGGGCCCGGGCCGAGGCCAGGCCGGCCTTGGTGCGTTCGGAGATCAGCTCGCGTTCGAACTCGGCCAGGGCGGCGAAGATCCCGAACACCAGCTTGCCGGAGGCGGTCGTGGTGTCAATCGCCGCCCCCTGGCCGGTGAGCACCTTCAGGCCCACGCCCCGCTCGGTGAGCTCGTGCACGATGTTGACCAGGTGGCGCAGGTCCCGGCCGAGTCGGTCCAGCTTCCACACCAGCAGGGTATCCCCGGCCCGCAGCGCTTTCAGGCACGCGGCCAGATGGGGACGGTCATCGCTCTTGCCGGAGGCCTTGTCCTCGTACAGAGCCTCCGGTTCCACGCCGGCTTCGAGCAGGGCGTCGCGTTGCAGGTCGGTGGCCTGGGAGCCGTCAGCCTTAGACACCCGCATGTACCCCACGAGCACCGCCCACCACCCCTGTCATTTATTCGATCGTTTATGTGACACGAGGCCCGCAGAGCGAGATGTTGAGAAATATTGTCACGTAACCGGTCATTTATTCTACGTCTCGCAGACGGTCACGGCGCAGCTATGGTGACAGGTAGTCCGAAGGGATGCCGAGCTCGGTGAAATTGCTCCGGACGCCTTGGATCACTTCGTCGTTGTCGCGGCGGTACATCGTGCAGAAGTTGAAGAGTTGGCGGGCGGTCTCGGGGGTGGTCCGGGCTTCCTCGACGACGGCCTGAAAGTTCTTTTTGATCTCCTGCCAACGGATGGCGGTGGGGTCCGTGGTTTGTTCGGTGCTGCCGGGGTCGCGGGAAATGTCCGGTTGGGGCAGGAACACCTCGGCTTCGCGTCCGGGGCAGGTCATGGCCCGGGTTTCGAACAGGTGTATCGCGGTGGCGGCGGCTTCCAGGGACTGGAGTTGGCGCTGATCGGAGAGTTCCTCGTAGGGGCGCCACGGGCCCTGTCCGGCGCGGACCGGGTGGCCGGTGCGGTCCCACACCTGTCGTGTCAGCCGGCCGGGTGCGCCGCATTCGATGATGGTCGCGCCGAGCTCGTCGAGCAGCGTCCTGAGTAGTCGGAACCAGAGGCCTGCGTGCACCCGGTGTCGGGGAAGGGCGACGGATCCTGTGGTCAGGGCCTGCCAGGTCCGCTGGTCCATGCTCCGGATCGCCGCCCCGACCGGTCGCGGCTCGGGCCTACCCGGCGAGACGTGCCAGAAGTCGTGGTAGCCCACCGGGCCGTTGTGGCGTTCGAGTCGGCAGTGGTGGACGGGGCAGGAGAGCATTAGGGGCACCAGCCACGCCAGTTGGTAGGGGCAGGGAGGGGTGGATTCCATGGTGCAGCGCGGACAGGCCCGGTGTTGCCAGCCGGCATCCGTGGGCAACCAGGCCCGCCAGTCCTCCACGGTACGGTCGCGTCTCCTTCCCCGGGGCAGCAGTACCGCCAGCTGGCGGGTATAGGTGGTGTAGGCCTCCGCCGCTGGCTCGAGTTGGTCCAGCAGCCAGGGGGTCTGCCCGCCGAGAGTCATGGCCCGTATGGTGTCGGTTCCGGTTCTGGTGCGGCCGGCTAGCTGGTTGATGAATTCCTCCGGGGCGGCCACGTCCAGGTCCCCGGGGCGGGAGATGCAGAACCCGGTATCGAGAACGAGGTCCTCGACCTCGGCCCCGTAGCGGTGGGCTATCCGGCGCAGCCAGGAGGTGAGTGCCTCACCGGTGACCGGGGCCGGGTGCACCGGCCACCGAGTGCTCACAGCAGCTCGCGTTCGAAGACCCGGCGGCGTTCGGTCGGCCCGGTGTAGTTAGCCATCGTCAGGGTCCGGTGGTCGATGGCCTCGAGGCCGGACTCGACGGCGGCCACCGCGGCCGCGGTCAGCAGGTGGGCCAGCTCCCCGATGGTGCCCTCGCTGCGGGCCAGCAGGTAGCGGGCCATGTCCTCGGTGTCGATCACCGATGGTTTCCGGAGGGGGAAGGAGGCGGCGAAGCTGGCCAGCAGGGATCTCGCCTGGTCGTCGGCCTCCCAGAGCGGGAGCACGAAGGGTTCGAAGCGGTTCTCCAACTGGTCATCGGAGCGCACCGCCAGGTAGGCCTCGCGGGTGCCGACCCCGACCAGCGGGATGCGCAGTTCGTTGCCCAGAAACCGCAGTAGGTTCAGGAACTCCCGACGGGTGTCCCCGCGACCGGCCAGCACGTTGTGCAGCTCATCAACGACCAGCATCCGCGCCCCGACCTCGCGCAGCAGGGACAAGGCGAGGCGTTCGAGCTCCACCAGACGAGGCCGGGGCCGCAGGGGTGCGCCCAGGACGGACAGGATCGCGGTGTAGAACCGCAAGGGTGATGGTTCCGAGGGCATCTGCACGCACACCACCGGGACCTGCTCCCGGTCCGGTTCGGAGCTGGGCGGGTGCTGCCGGCGGAAGCGCTCGATGATCATCGACTTGCCGTTGTTTGTCGGGCCCACCAGTAGCAGGTTGGGCATGCGCTGCTTCGCCGGCCAGCCGAGCATGGTCTCCAGACGCTCGACGGCCTCGACCGCCTTCGGGTAGCCGATCCAGCGGTCCGCGCGGATCCGCTGGACCCGCTCGGCCGCCGGCAATCGCGCCACCGGCTGCGCGGCCGGGTGCAAGTGGGACAGCTCCAGCGGCTCGTACTCGTTGGCATTCACCATTGCTCGATCTCCCCGAACCGGGCCACCACATCCAAGTCCGTTGGTACGACCGGTGGTTCCGGCACCGGGGGCGTCGGCCTCGTAGTGGTCGTCCCGGTCTGGGTGCGGCGTTGCCTCTCGCGGCGGGTGCGCTTGGTGGTCTTCTGGGCGGTCTCGGAGATGGTGCGCATCTGCTCGATCATCCGGAACAGGCCCGACTCGTCGACTTCGGTGGCCCCACGCTCGCGCAGCCGGGCCAGAGCCTGCCGGTGCTCCCACACGCTGACCGCCGGGTTCGACAACGCCCGATACGGGACCTCGATGTACGCGGTGCCCTCGGGGTCCAGCACCCAGATGCGGCTGATATCGCGCGGATCCCGCCGGATGAGGAACCGCTCCAGGGCCTCGCGGCGTGCGATCCACGGCTTGAGCGCATTGGCGAAATAGTGGACATGGTCCAGAACAAACCCGGTGCGCGTGAGCTTGCGGCGGAACACGGGCAGAAAGTCCACTAAGAACGCCGTTGGGTTGGCCGTCGTCATCGGGGTACTGGTCGCTGCGACCGACTCGACCCACCGTCCGGCCGGGGTCTGGCCCAGCGTGGAGTGCACCGTGTCGTGGTAGGTCGCCACAGCCAACACCAGCCACCGCTCCAACTCGGCAATCGTCAGTGCGGCCATCTTCTCGGCGTCGTACGCTCCACGCTCGACTGGGTTCGAAAACGTGGTCCCCGGCAGCTCGTGGATCTGTCGCATGGCCGTGCCGATGACCCGCTCGACGATCCCGCCGTAATGCGGCCGGCCCAGCGGGCGGTAGTCGAGGCTGATACCGTGCTGGTCGCACCCGCGGGTGAGCGCTTCGCTCTTGAACTCCCGAGCATTGTCCACATACAGGGCCTTCGGCTTGCCACTCATCGGCCAGGCCGCGTCGATTCCGAGCCGCTCCAGCCAGGGCCGCTTGTCACCGGCCGCATGGGCCAGGCACAACCCCACCGACACCGCCGAGGGCGGCTCCAAGGTCACCACCATTCCAACCAGACACCGACTGCACACGTCGATGGCCACCGTCAGATACGGCCGTCCGATCGGCTGACGGTCACGGTCATCGACCACGATCAGATCCATGACCGTGTGATCGATCTGCACCTGGTCCAGGATCGACTCGACTACCGGAACCTCGTCCCCGGCCGATTGCAACGGCCGGACGCTCTCGGCCCCCTCGCGCCGCCGGCCCACCTCGACCGGATTCATCCGAGCGATCCGCGCGGCCACCGTGTTCCGTGCCGGAGCCGGCAGCCCCTGCACGGCGCAGGCCCGCGTGATCTCCCGATGCAGGGAGGCAATGCTGCGCTTCTGCCGGGTCAAGTACCGCTGGCACACCAGCTCACGGATGATCTGCTCCACTGGCTCCGTCAGCCGGCCCCCACCCTTGCCACCATCCGATCGCCGGGGGACAAGATCAGTGACCAGGCCCGAGCCCCGCCGGTACCGCTCCAGCAGCACGTACACCCGGCGCCGGGAGATCCCCAGCTCCATCGCGGCTTCGTCGACGGCAGCCAGTCCCACTGGATCGTGCTCGGCCAGGCGACCGATCACCCCGGCCCGCAACCGGGCCTGCTCCCACTCACGCTCGGGCACCGCAAGCACGCCCGGTCCAGCCATCTCATCCTGGTCGCCGTCCACGCCCGCCTCCTCATAGAGAACAGGACTACTGAGCAGATGCGACGCTAGTGCACAGGACTACTGAACGACCAGGGCTCGGGAGTCGACGACACCACCCCCGAGAGGACGGGCCCGAGAGCGCAGTCGACTTCTGAAAATGACACGAGGACTGAGCTCGCTCGACGTACGGTGAAGGATCCCCTTACGGGCATGCGATCTGGGCTGACGCCTGTGACCGAGTGTTCAGTTCGCGCTGTATAGTTC
>NZ_JASDCZ010000108.1:0-7777 GCF_030407635.1 Micrococcus sp. APC 4021 | reverse complement strand
GCCCCATGCAGCTCGACCTGATCGTGGAGAACGCCCGCCTCATCACCGGCGACCCCGCCCGCCCGTCGGCCTCGCGGCTGGGGGTGTGGCGGGGCGTCGTCGTCGGGGTGGACGAGGAGCTGGACGGCTTGACGGCGCGCGAACGCCTCGACGCGCGGGGGCGCACCGTCCTCGCCGGGTTCAACGACGCCCACGCGCACAGCGTCTGGTTCGGCCAGTCCCGGCTGGACGTGGACCTCGAGGGTGCGCGCACCGCGGAGGAGGTCCACCGCCGGGTCCGCGCCCGCGCCGCCGAGCTCGGCCCCGGCGCCTGGGTGACGTGCACCGGCTTCGACCCCGGCCACCTCACCGGCCCGCAGCCGGACCGGGACAGCCTCGACGCCGCCGCCTCAGGGCGCCCCGTGCTCATCCGCCACAACACGGGCCACGCCGTCACGGTGTCCGGGGCGGTGCTGGTCCTGGCCGGCGTGGGGGAGCAGGTGCTGCAGCAGCCCGAGGGCGGACGGATCCTCACGGATGCCGCCGGCCGGCCCACCGGTCTGTTGGAGGAGACCGCCATGAGCCTGGTGACCCGGCTGCTGCAGCCGGAGTCCCACGAGCACATCGGCGCGTGCCTGGCGCGGGCCTCGCAGGAGTACGCGGCCGAGGGCATCACCTCGGTGACGGATGCGGGGGTGGCCGGCGGGTGGATCGGGCACAGCCCGCTCGAGTTCGGCGCGTATCAGCGCGCCCGGGACGCGGGGCTGCTGCGCACCCGCTTCCAGACGATGGTCACCCTGGACGCGCTGCGCCCGGTGGACGGCCATCCCGACGACGGCACGCACCTCACCCTCGACGCCGGCGTGCGCACGGGCGTGGGCGACGAGTGGCTGCAGATCGGGCCGGCGAAGGTGTTCACGGACGGGTCGATGCTCGGGCAGACCGCCGCGATGACCGAGGACTACTGCGGGCACGGCCACGGCCGCGGCTACCTGCAGCAGGACGCGGGGGAGATGCGCCGGGCGTGCCTCGGTGCGGCGGCCGCCGGATGGGCGCTGGCCCTGCACGCGATCGGCGACGCCGCCCTCGACTTCGCGCTCGACGTGATCGCCGAGGCGCGGGGCCGGTTCGGGCGGCCCGTGATGCCGCACCGCGTGGAGCACGGCGGGGTGGTCCGCGACGATCAGGTGGCCCGCATGGCCGAGCTGGAGGTCGTGATGGCCACCCAGCCGAACTTCATCAGCGCGTTCGGCGGGTCGGTGCGGGAGCGGATCGGGCCGGAGCGGGCCGCGCTGTCGTACCCGGCCGGGCGACTGCTGCGCGCGGGCCTGGTGCTGCCCGGCAGCTCGGACCGTCCCGTGGCCGGCGGCCGCCCGCTGGAGGTCATCCAGGACTTCGTGCTGCGCCGCACCGAGACCGGCGAGCAGTACGGCCCGGACGCGGAGCGGCTCACGGTGGCCGAGGCCCTGCACGCCTACACGGTCGGCTCCGCGGAGGCGACCGGCTGGGGCGGCCGCAAGGGACGGCTCGTCGCAGGCCAGCTCGCGGACTTCACGGTGCTCAGCGAGGACCCGCGCGCGGTGCCGAGCGACCAGATCGCGGCGATCGACGTCGTCGCCACCGCCGTGGGCGGGGAGTTCGTGCACGGCGGGCTGTGACGCCCGGCCCCGGCACCGGCCCCGACTCCTCGCGACGAGCCCTGCGATATGGCCCCTAAACGCGTGGTTTAGGGGCCATATCGCAGGGCTCGTCATCCAGGGGAGCGGGTGGGGCACGTCCGGTGACCCGGGGATCAGCCGTGGCTCTGCTGGGGGGCTGCTCCCTACGCTCGGAGGACGGCGCGCAGACCGCGCGTCGCCCCGAGACCATGAGGAGCACCCCGTGGCGCACGACGACGCGAACACCACCACCACCGACCAGCTCACCCTGCAGGACCCCACGAAGCGCTACCCCGTGATCAGCCCGCCGGAGGAGACGCTGCCCGGCACCGGCCTGGACGCGGAGATGACGCCGAAGGCCGACCTGGGTGAGAAGTCCTACCGCGGCACCGGCCGTCTCGAGGGCCGCAAGGCGCTCATCACCGGCGGCGACTCCGGCATCGGCGCGGCCACCGCGATCGCGTTCGCTCGCGAGGGCGCCGACGTCGTGATCACCTACCTGCCCGAGGAGGAGAAGGACGCCCAGCACGTCCTCGAGGTCCTGCAGGCGGAGGGGCGCACCGCCGTCGGGATCCCCGGCGACCTGCGCGACAAGACGTTCTGCGTCGACCTCGTGGCCCAGGCGGTCGAGAAGCTCGGCGGGCTGGACGTGCTGGTGAACAACGCCGGCAAGCAGGTGGCGCAGGACTCGATCGAGGACATCGACGACGAGCAGCTCGAGGCCACCTTCGACGTCAACATCCTGGCCCAGTTCCGCCTGGTCAAGGCCGCCCTGCCGCACCTGAAGCCGGGCTCCACGATCATCAACACCACGTCCGTGGTGACCTACATGGCCCCGCCGCAGCTCGTGGACTACGCCTCCACCAAGGCCGCCATCAACACCTTCACGAAGGCCCTGGGCCAGCAGCTGGCCCCGAAGGGCATCCGCGTGAACGCCGTGGCGCCCGGGCCGATCTGGACCCCGCTGCAGCCCTCCGGCGGCCAGAAGTCGGAGGACCTGCCGGAGTTCGGCCAGTCCACTCCGCTGGGCCGCGCCGGGCAGCCCACCGAGCTGGCCCCGGCCTACGTGTTCCTGGCCTCGCCGGAGTCCTCCTATGTGGTGGGCGCGACCATCCCGGTGACCGGCGGCATGCCCACCCCGTGACCGGAGTCGGGCGTTCCTGTCCCTGGGCGGTCACACCACCAGGGACAGGAACGCGCCGAGCGCGAAGCCGACCACGGTGAGCAGCCCGGCCTTCTCCCCGCCCTTCTCTCGGGCCTCGGGGATCATCGTGTCGATCAGCATGACCAGCAGGGCGCCGGCCGCGAACCCCTGGATGCCGCCGGTCAGGGTGGGGGAGGCGACGTCGGCGATCAGCCCGCCGCCCCACGTCGCCAGAGCGCAGACCACCGCCACGAGCGACCACTGGACCAGCAGGTGGCGCCGCGTCTTGCCGCCGTCGAGGGAGTCGGCCGTGGCGGCGATGGACTCGGGCAGGTTGGACATGAAGATCGCCACGAGCAGCGCAAGGGAGACGCCCTCGCCCGCGGCCAGCCCGATGCCCAGCACGAGCTGCTCCGGGATGCCGTCCAGCAGCGCGCCCACGGTCAGCGCCGCGCCCGAGGACGAGCCGCCGGACCTCGCGGCGGAGCGCTCCACCGCACGGTCGCCGAGGAAGTAGGCGGCCGCGCCGAGCGTCAGCCCGATGCCGACGGCGGCAGGTCCGGCCGCCTGCACGCCCGCCTCCGCGAGCTCGAAGGACACGGACGCGATCAGGGCGCCGGCGCCGAAGGCGAGCACGAGTCCGATCGTGCCCATGTGCCAGCGGCGCAGGGTCGCCAGGACGGCGCCCACGAGCAGGGAGGACGCGGCGACCGCGCCCCACATCAGGGTCATCACGGCAGCCAGGCTACGCGCTGACCGGGGGCGACGCCGGGCCGCCGCCTCAGCTCACCGCACGACCTCGTCCGCCTCGCCCGTGAGCCCGAGCTTCTCGGCCACGTAGTCCACGTCCTTGTCTCCGCGGCCGGAGAGGTTGACCAGGATCCGCGCGTCCCGGCCCATCTGCGGGGCGAGGCGGATCGCGTGCGCCACGGCGTGCGCGGACTCGAGCGCGGGGATGACGCCCTCGAGCCGCGTGAGCCGCTGGAACGCGTCGAGCACGGCCGCGTCGTCCTCGGCCACGTACCGGACGCGGCCGACGCTCGCGAAGTGGGCGTGCTGTGGACCGACGCCCGGGTAGTCCAGGCCCGAGGCGATCGAGTGCACGGGATCCGGGGTGCCGTCGTCGTCGGCGAGGACGAGGGTGGCCATGCCGTGGAGGACGCCGTCGCGGCCCTGGGTCATGGTCATCGCGTGCTCGCCCTTGGCCGCGGAGCGGCCGCCGGGCTCGACGCCCACGAGCGCGACGTCGGCGTCGTCGAGGAACGCGGTGAACGCGCCGATCGCGTTGGAGCCGCCGCCCACCGCGGCGACGACGGCGCTGGGCAGCGCCCCGAACCGCTCCTGGAACTGGGCGCGGGCCTCGCGGCCGACCACGGACTGGAAGTCGCGGATCATCGTGGGGAACGGGTGCGGGCCCACCACGGAGCCGATCGCGAACAGGTACTTCTCCGGGTTCGCCGCGTACACCTCGAACGCCGAGTCCACGGCCTCCTTCAGGGAGCGGCCCTCGCGCTCCACCGAGACGACCTTCGTGCCGAGCAGGCGCATGCGCACCACGTTGGGGTGCTGCTTGGCCACGTCGATCGCGCCCATGTGGATCTCGCAGTCGAGGCCGACCATCGCGGCCGCCGTCGCCAGGGCCACGCCGTGCTGGCCGGCGCCGGTCTCCGCGATCAGGCTGCGCTTGCCCATGCGCTTGGCGAGCAGCGCCTCGCCGATCGTGTGGTTGATCTTGTGGGCGCCCGTGTGGTTCAGGTCCTCGCGCTTGAGCACGATCCGTGCGCCGCCGAGCTCGTCGGAGAGGCGGTCCAGCGGGGTCAGGGGGGAGGGGCGCCCGACGGCGTCGCGCAGCAGGCGTCGGTATTCGGCGTAGAACTCGGGGTCCTGGCGCGCCTCGGCGTACGCGCGGGCGACCTCGGCCATGGGGCCGGCCAGCTGCGGGGGCAGGTGGGCGCCGCCGTACTGGCCGAACATGCCGTCCGCGGAGACGTCCAGGTCCGGGGTGGTGACGAGGTCGCAGGCCTCGGCGAGGGTGCGGGGCTCGGGGGCGCCTCTCAGGGCGTTGTCCTCGGGGTTGCGGTGGGTCATCGGGGGTCCTCCTGGGATGGGGCCCGCCGGAGCCGCTCATGACCGAGTCGCCCGGCAGGCGAGCGGCTCGTCGTGTCAGATGCGCATGACCGGGGCCGCCCTCAGGCGGTCCACCACTGCTGCGCGTGCATCTGCATGGGGCCAGCGTACTGCACGTCGGGGGAGGCGTGAGTCTCACCATGTGGCTGCAAATCTCAGAATATGGACGCCGCTCCCCGTCTCAGTGAATCGCGATTCACCCTGGATCCATGACCATCACCGCCGTCGACACCCCGTCCCTGACCGCCGAGGCCGCCGCTGTGCTCGCCGCCACTCCGGGCATGCGGTACGCCGAGTTCCTCACCGCCGCCCCCGCAGTGCCCGGCATCGTGGCCGTGGTGGCCGAGGAGTCAGCCCGTGCCGCCCTGGGCCTCACCCCCGCCGCCGGTGACGTCCTCGCCGTCGACGTGGCCGACGAGAGCCTGCAGTGCCGCGAGGTGCGCGCCGCCTTTCAGTCCGGTCGTACCGGCGTCTCACCGCTGCGCCAGGCGTTCGCCGCCCTGCTGGCGGGCGAGCTCGGCCTGGATGTGGAGCGCACCAGCCCGGGTGCGGCGGGGGTGGGCTTCGCCCTCACCCCGGAGTCCGAGGAGACGCTCACGGCGTGGATGCGGGAGCACCTGACGCTGCGCGCCTGGGTCGCCCAGGACGCCTCCGCCCTCGAGGGGGTCGCCCGAGAGGTGGCCGCCGATCTCGCCCCGGCCCTGCAGCCGGGCGCTCTGGAGGCCCCTGTGGCGCAGCGGGTCGCGGCCATGAGGGCCTCCGCCCGCCGGTCCGCCACGCTCTGAGCCGGCTGGTCGCCTCGGCCTCAAGGGAGTGGGCTCGGGGGCTGGAGTGCCCCTTTCTCGTTTAGAGTTCCTTACGCGTTCATCGCTTCCCGTTTCTTCTTCGAGAATGGACCACTATGACTCAGCCCGCGTCTATCCCAGAGGGATCTTCCGACACCTCGGCGGAGCCTGCGACTGCCCCTCATCAGTGGGGGCACGGCTTCCAGCCCGGGGGAGCCCCCGGGTCGGCGTCGAAGAAGGGAAAGGTGAAGAAGTCCCGCGGGGGGAAGTTGCGGGTGAATTGGCCGGTTGCTCGTTTCTGGTGGGCCTTGGCTATGCTCGTCGGGTTCTTTCTATCCTTCATCGCGACTGTTCCCAGTGGGGCTGCGGGGGACTGGTCAAAGGATTTGAGCGCTGCCGAGATGAAGTATTCCTTTCAGGCGAATGAGGCGAACGGCGCGCCCCAGCAGGCCGTATTGAACGGCTGGCACACGAATGACCTCTTGGGCATCCAAGCCAAGATCGCCGGGGACCAGCGCGATCAGTCCCATCGTCTTACGGCACTTGTCTTCTTCCTGGGGCTTGGTCTCCTGGGGGACCTGGTACTGCGTAATGCAGAGGCCTTTCGGGAAAGCAAGGGGAGCTGAAGCTCAGCTCTGCTCACCATGGCAGGGCGTCCTGATCCCTGGCGGTTCCAACAGGAGGCGGCGTGCGAGCACCCCTTGGCCACCCGAAGGGCACCTCCAGGACATAGAACGCAGAGGGGAGAGTCGGATGCATAGCGTCCTCCCTCACTGTCGCCCAATGAGCTCCCACGGGGCAAAGGTGACTGAGTTGTAGGCCCTTCCCTTGTTCCTTTGCGAAGTTCACAGATGCAATGGGGATGTTTTTCGGGACTGGTAAGGCCCGGGGCGTGCGGGCAAGGGCTCGTCAGTCCGCGGCGCTGAGCATCAGTGCGATGTTCCGCCGGGCTCGCAGGGTTTCGCGCGCATCGGCGGCGGGGGAGCGTCGGGGCGCTCGGTCTCGTCATACTGCAAGGGGCCGTCCTTGAGCCGGCCGATGGCCTTCTCGGGCTTTCTCGCAGTACTCGCCGGCTGGGCCCAGATGTTGAGGGAGGAGAAAGCCCTGCAGCATGAGGGTCTTGGTCGCCGCCCACCTTGTCGAAGTAGACGTCGATGCCGTCCGGGGCCGCCTCCGTGCGCGGATCCGCCACGCCGAGGCAGGCGGGGTCGGGCACGGAGGCGCCCACGGCGATGTCCGAGGCACGGGATTCGGTCACGGTGCGGACCCCGCCGCCGTCGAGGGGGCGTCCACCTCGAATGGGGCCACGTCGGACGCGACGTCGTTCATGTGGCCACCCATGCACGGGCCCACAGACATGACGGTGCTGGTGACGAGCACCTGACCCTCCTCCAGCTCCGCGAGGGTCATGGTCTCGAGTCGGAAGTCCTCCGGGGTGGGGGACGCCCCGAGGCCGCTGACAGGATGGGTGCATGAAGCACGAGATCGTCCTCACCCGCGGGGACCTCACCCTGCGCCCCCTCTCACCCACCGACGGCCCCGCCCTGCGCGAGCTCGTCGACGCGGCCATGTGGGCGGGGAACAGTGCGCCCCTGCCGGTGGACGGCGCGGCCATGTCCGCGCACCTCGCCGAGCTGATCGAGCGGGAGGGCGCCTTCGCGTTCGCCGTCGAGCAGGGCGGGGAGCTGGTGGGGCGCACGAGCCTCTACGACCTGGTGCCGGGGCTGCGGGTGGAGGTGGGGCACACGGTCTACGCCCGTCGGGTGTGGGGCACCTCCGTGAACCCCGGCTGCAAGCTGCTGCTGTTCGGGCACGCGTTCGAGGAATGGGCGCTGGAGCGGGTGGCCCTGCGCTGCGACCACCGCAACGCCCGTTCACACGCCGCCATCGCCCGCCTGGGGGCGACGTTCGAGGGCACTCTGCGCCGCTTCCGCCCGGCGGCGGACGGCACGATCGCCGACGTCGACTACTTCAGCGTGGTGCGCGAGGAGTGGCCCGCGGTGCGCGCCGGGCTCGAGGCGCGCCTGACCGCCTAGGAGTGTACAACGGGGGGATGCCACCCGAATCCTCTGTCCCGTCCGCCG
>NZ_JASDCZ010000107.1:0-7891 GCF_030407635.1 Micrococcus sp. APC 4021 | reverse complement strand
TCGGCGCCGCCACCCTCGTGCTGCACGTGGTCCTGCGGCTGCGGGCCCCCTACGCGGACCCGTTCATGCTGCCGATCACCGCCCTGCTCAACGGGCTGGGCCTGGCCATGATCCACCGGCTGAGCCAGGACGCCGCGATGGCCAACCCCACCTCGCAGCTCGTGTGGTCCGTCCTGGCCGTCCTGGTGGCCTCCGCCCTGGTGTTCCTGGTGCGCGACCACCGGGTGCTGCGGCGCTGGCCCTACCTGTTCCTCGCCGCGTCCGGCGTGCTGCTGCTCCTGCCGCTCGTGCCCGGGCTGGGCCTGAGCATGTACGGGGCGCGGATCTGGATCGACGTCGGATTCGGCACCTTCCAGCCCGGCGAGATCGCCAAGATCACGCTGGCCATCTTCTTCGCCGGCTACCTCTCCGCGAACCGCGACCTGATCCTGCTGGCCGGCCGCCGTGTGGGCCCGGTGACCTTCCCCCGAGCCCGGGACCTCGGCCCGTTGCTGGCCGGCTGGCTCCTGGCGCTCGGCGTGCTCGTGTTCCAGCGCGACCTGGGCTCGGCCCTGCTGTTCTTCGGCATGTTCATGGCGATGCTCTACATCGCCACGTCCCGCGCCTCCTGGATCCTCCTCGGCCTGGGCCTGATCGCCTTCGGCGCGGCGCTGGCGTTCCTGTTCATGCCGCACGTGACCGCCAGGTTCGAGATCTGGCTGAGGGCCTTCGACCCCGAGATCTACCATCGCGACTTCGGCGGCTCCTACCAGGTGGTCCAGGGCCTGTTCGCGATGGCCTCAGGCGGGCTGATGGGCACCGGCCTGGGCGCGGGCAACCCCACCCAGGTGCCGCTGTCCTTCTCGGACATGATCCTCACGGCCATCGGCGAGGAGCTCGGCTTCGTGGGCCTGGCCGCCGTGCTCGTCCTGTACCTCCTGCTCGTCACCCGCATGATGCGCGCCGCCCTCGGCGTGCGCGACGCGTTCGGCAAGGTGCTCGCCTCCGGCCTGGCCTTCACCATGGCGTGGCAGGTGTTCGTGGTGATGGGCGGCGTGACCCTCGTGCTGCCGCTCACCGGCCTCACGACGCCGTTCCTCGCCGCCGGCGGCTCCTCGCTGCTGGCCAACTGGATCATCGTGGGGCTCGTGCTGCGCATCTCGAACGCCGCCCGCCGGCCCGTGGTCGTGGACGGGATGGTCAACGCGTCCGGGCCCGGCGCCGGCCACCTCGACCCCGGCACGGCGCTCCCGGCGGCCGCCGTGCCCCCGGGAGGAGGTGAGGAGCGGTGAACGAGGCGATCCGACGCACGTGGACCGTCATGGCGGCCATGCTCCTCGTGCTCGCGCTGGCTGCGTCCGTCATCCAGGTGCTGGCCGCTGACCAGCTCAAGACGCACGCCCTGAACTCTCGGCAGATGTTCCTGGAGTTCGGCGCCCCGCGCGGGCCGATCCTCGTGGACGGCGAGCCGATCGCCGAGTCCGTCCCCTCCGGCGACGCGTACCACTACCAGCGCGTCTACCACGAGACCGAGCTGTACGCCCCGCTCACGGGCTTCTATTCGCTCACCTACGGCACCGACGGGCTGGAGGCGGCCATGAACGAGCAGCTCTCCGGCACCCCCACGTCCCAGTTCGTGGACCGCGCCATGGAGATCATCACGGGTGCCACGCCCGAGGGCGACCAGGTGGAGCTGACGATCGACCCCGAGCTGCAGCGTCTGGCGTACGACGCGCTCCCGGACGGCGTGCGCGCCTCCGCCGTGGTCACGGACCCGACGACGGGCGAGATCCTGGCCATGGCGTCGAAGCCGGGCTTCGACTCCAACGCGCTCTCCTCACACAGCCCGGCCGAGGCGCAGTCGGCCATGGCCGCGATCGACCAGATCCCCGGCGCCAGCGCATACCGCAACCGCGCCGCGGAGCAGCTCGTGTCCCCCGGCTCCACGTTCAAGCTGATCGACGCGGTGGCCATGCTCGAGTCCGGTGACTACACCCCGGGCGGGACGGTGGACATCCCCGCCGCGTGGACGCTGCCCGGCACGACCACGGAGCTGCCCAACTACGACGGCTCACCGTGCAACACCGTGGGGCGTCAGACCCTCACGTGGGCGCTGGCGCAGTCCTGCAACACGCCGTTCGCCATGGCCGCCGTCGAGCTGGGCCAAGACCGGATCCGGGAGGTCGCCGAGCGGTTCGGCTTCAACGACTCCTTCGACTACCCGTTGCCCGTGACCGGCTCCGTGTTCCCCTCCGACCTGGACGACGCCACGCTGGCGCAGTCCTCGATCGGCCAGCGGGACGTGCAGGCCACCGCGCTGCAGATGGCCATGGTGGCCGCCGGCATCGCGAACGACGGCGTGGTCATGGAGCCGCAGCTGATCAAGGCGGTCCGCCGTTCGGACCTCACCACGGTGCAGGAGTTCAGCCCCCGTGAGCGCGGCCGGGCCACGACCCCCGAGGTGGCCGGGCAGGTCTCGGACATGATGGTCTCGGCGGTGGAGGACGGCATCCTGGGATCCGTGCAGTCGGACACGGTGCGGATCGCGGCGAAGTCGGGCACGGCCGAGGTCGGGGACACGGGCAACGTGCACTCCTGGATCACCGGCTTCGACGCGAGCGAGAACCCCCGGGCGGCCGTGACGATCGTGGTGGAGGACGAGCCGCCGGGGGTTGGACATCAGACAGTCGTCAGTGGCATGAAGGCAATCATGGAAGCGGTGGTCACGGAATGAGGCCGACATCGGGCATCACCCTCGGCGGCAGGTACCAGTTGACCGATCGCATCGCGATCGGCGGCATGGGCGAGGTGTGGAAGGCGCGGGACAAGGTCCTGGGCCGGATCACCGCCGTGAAGATCCTCAAGGAGGAGTACACGGGTGACCCCAACTTCCTGCGCCGCTTCCGGGCGGAGGCCCAGCACACCGCGCTGCTGAACCACCCCGGCGTCGCCAACGTCTACGACTACGGCGAGGAGAAGGGCTCCGCCTACCTCGTCATGGAGCTCGTGCCGGGCCAGCCGCTGTCCTCCATCCTCGAGAAGGAGAAGGTGCTCTCCCCCGAGCGGACCCTGCGGATCATCGCGCAGACGGCGGCCGCGCTCTCGGCGGCCCACGCCCAGGGGCTCGTGCACCGCGACGTCAAGCCCGGCAACCTCATGATCACGCCCACCGGCCGGGTGAAGGTGACGGACTTCGGCATCGCGCGCCTGGCGGACCAGGTCCCCCTCACGGCCACCGGCCAGGTGATGGGCACCGCCCAGTACCTCGCGCCCGAGCAGGCCACGGGGCAGCAGGCCACCGGCTCCTCTGACCTCTACTCGCTGGGCATCATCGGCTACGAGGCCCTCGCCGGGCATCGCCCGTTCACGGGCGAGTCCCAGATCGCAATCGCGCTCGCCCAGGTCAACGACACCCCGCCGCCCCTGCCGGACACCGTCCCGGCCCCGGTGCGGGCGTTGATCATGTGCATGCTCTCGAAGGACCCCAAGGAGCGGCCGTCGGACGCGACCGCGCTCTCGGACGCCGCCGACGCGCTGCGCCGCAAGGACACCCGCGGCGCTGTGGAGGCCGTGCCCGGCCTGGCCGTCTTCCTCGAGGAGCAGGGCGTGGCCGACCCCTCGGGCGCCGAGACCGCCCCCCTGGACTACGACGGCATGCGCACCACCCATCCCCGCGCCGAGGGCACCCGGACGGACGGCTTCCCCGCCACCGCGGCGCTGCCGGTGACCGCGGCCCAGCCCCGCACCGACGGCGACGTCCGCGGCCCCGGCGCCGCCGGTGCGGCGGCCGTGGGCGCGGCCGGTGCGGCCGGCGCCGCCGCGAGCGCGAGCACGCGCGACCACGAGATCGCCGCCGTGCGCGACCAGCAGACCCGCCCGGGCGACGTCGTGGACCCGGGCCCGCCCGCCGGGGGCGGCTCCGCACCCGCCCGCCGGCGACGCGCCAACCCCTGGCCGCTGTGGGCGCTGCTCGGTCTCGTGGTGTTCGCCCTGCTGGGGGCGCTGCTGTGGCCGCTGCTCACGGGTGGCCGCGGCAACGGCGGCTCGGCGCCGGCGACCTCGCAGGAGGAGTCGTCCGTGCACGTGGACCCGGAGGCGTACAAGGGTCGCCCCGTGAGCGAGGTGCGCACCGAGCTCGAGGGCCTCGGCCTGGCGGTGCGCGAGGAGGACCGCGGCGCGCAGAGCCCGCAGGGCACCGTCGAGGAGATCAACCCCGTGGGGGCGCTGCGGCGCGGTGAGACCGTCACGCTGGCCGTCTCCACCGGGGAGGGCGTCATCCCGGAGGGCCTCGTGGGCCAGCCCGTGGAGAGCGCGATCCAGACGCTGCGCGACCGCGGCTTCACCGTGGACCGGGTGGACGACCCGTCCGCCGACGGCGCCGACGGCGAGGTGGTGCGCGTGGTGCCCGGCGAGGGCGAGCGTCACCGCTACGACACGCACGTGCAGCTGATCGTGGCCACCGGCGGGTCCGACGCCGCGCCGACCCGCGAGGCGTCCCAGCCCGCCTCGGAGCCGGAGCCCAGCGCGTCGGAGGAGCCGAGCACCGAGCCGAGCCCGTCGGCCTCGGACGAGCCCAGCCCGTCCCCCACCGCCGAATCCCCGACGGCCACTGTCGGCCCGGAGCCCACGCGGGAGCCGTCCGAGGAGCCGACGACGCCCACGGGGGATCCGACGACGGAGTCCTCCGGGGAGTCCACGGCGCCGACGGGCGAGCCCACCACCGACCCGTCCGCTGACGCGCGTGGCGCGGAGGCCTCGTCCGCCGACGCCACGCCCTCCGCCTGAGCGGCGGGCGGGACGAGCACGCGGACGTGTCTGTGGACGAGCAGAGGACCCTGAACGGGCGGTACCGGATCGGTGAGCTGATCGGGCGCGGCGGCATGGCGGACGTCTTCCGCGGCGAGGACCTGCGGCTGCACCGCCCGGTGGCGGTCAAGCTGATGCGCCGGGACCTGGCGCGCGATCCGCACTTCCAGGCGCGCTTCCGCAAGGAGGCACGCTCGGCGGCCTCCCTGAACCACCCCTCGATCGTCTCCGTGTACGACACGGGCGAGGTCTCCCTCGAGGACGGCCTCCATCCGGTGGACTGCCCGTTCCTGGTGATGGAGCTCGTCTCCGGCCGGACGCTGCGGGAGATCCTGCACGCCGAGGGCGCCGTGGGCCCGGACCGCGCCGTGGCCTGGACCCGGGGCGTGCTGCAAGCCCTCGAGCACGCGCACGAGGAGGGCATCGTCCACCGCGACGTGAAGCCCGCGAACGTCATGGTCACGGACACGGGCACCGTGAAGGTGATGGACTTCGGGATCGCCCACGCGCTGGCAGACACCTCCGCCACCACGTCGCAGACCCAGGCCGTGGTGGGCACCGCCCTCTATCTGGCCCCGGAGCAGGCGACGGGCCGCACCGTGGACGGCCGTGCCGACCTCTACGCGGCCGGCTGCCTGCTGTTCGAGCTGCTCACGGGCCGACCCCCCTTCACGGGTGACACGCCGCTGGCCGTGGCCTACCAGCACGTGCGCGAGGAGCCGCCGGCACCCTCCGACGTCGACCCCGACCTGCCGCCCGCGTTCGACCCCGTGGTGCTGCGCGCCCTGCGCAAGGATCCGGAGGACCGGTTCCCCACGGGCGCCGCGTTCCTCGCGGCCCTCGAGGAGGCCGCCGCGGATCCGCACGCCGGCCCCGGCCGTCACACCCCGCCGCTCGATGCCGTCCCTCCCGCCCTCGTCGGCGCGGTGCTGGGCGCCGCGGCCGCGGAGCACGGGGCCGATGTGCCGACGGCCGCGGTCCCGCTGACCCGGCCGACGCCCTCCGTCCCGGCCGAGCCGGACGCCGCACAGCCCCAGGCGGCGAACCATGCCGTGGCGGGTGCGGGACTGCTCGGCGCCGCCTCCGCCGCGCAGCTTGCCGCCGCCGCCGCCATGGACGGCCCCCGCCCGGTGACGGTCGGCCAGCCGGTGATGCCCGGTGCGGTCGCGACGCCCCGGCCCGAACCGCAAGGGGACACGCCGGCGCCAGCGACGGCCACGCACCGTCGCGTCCGCCGGCGCCTCCGCCGGCGCACGCTCCTGGCGGCCGGCGCGGTCCTGATCGCGCTGGCCCTGGTCCTGGCGCCGTGGCTCGCGGCGGCTCTGCCCACCACCGCGGAGGTGCCCGCGGTGGTGGGGCTGCAGCAGGACGAGGCGGTCGCGGCGCTCGAGGACGCAGGTCTGGTGGCCGTCGTCTCGTCCGCGTACATGGCCGACGCCCCGGACGGGACCGTCACCCAGAGCGACCCGCCGACGGGCACGGAGGTGCCCCGCGGGGCCGAGGTGCGGATCCGGGTGTCCCGCGGCGAGGAGGGCATCGCGCTGTCCGACTCCCTGCACGGGCTGTCCGAGGACGCGGCCCGCCGCGAGCTGGAACGGCTGGGCCTGCGTGTCTCCTCCGTGCAGTACCAGGACGACGGCCGACTCGAACGCGGGCTGCTCGCCCGCACCGACCCCGCGATGGGCACGCACGTGCCGCCCGGCTCCTCCGTGGTGCTGCACCTGTCCAGCGGCATGGTCGACGTGCCGGATGTGGTGGGGATGAGCGCTCCGGACGCGCGGCGTCAGCTGGCGCTGAGCGCCCCCGAGCTGCGCGTGCGGATCCAGGACGAGGACGGCGCGACCACGGACACCGGAACGGTCGTGGCCCAGGATCCGCCCGCCGGCGTCCGCGTGGACAACCGTTCCTCCCTGACCCTGACGGCGTCCTCATGGATCGCGCCCACGGCCGAGCCCTCCGAGCCGGCGCCGCCGTCCAGCGAGGCGCCCGAGCCCACGCCGTCGGCGTCCGCGTCACCGAGCCCCCCGCCGTCGGAGAGCCCCGAGCCCTCCGCGAGCGCGGAACCCTCGCCCTCGCCGTCCGCCTCGGCCACGCCCAGCCCCGAGCCGACGACGACCGCGACGCCGTCACCGACGCAGAGCCCGGCGCCGACGTCGGCGGCCCCGTCGACCTCGTCGGAGCCGACCGAGCAGTCGCCGAGCACCTCGTCCACCGCGACGCCGGTGGACCCGCTGCCGACGCTGACGCCGGAGCCCGAGCCCTCGATCGATCCGCCGCCGTCCACCTGAGCGGACGGGGCGCCGTCGGACCCGCGAACCGGGCCCCGGGGCCGGTCAGTCCTGGCGGACGAGGGGCGAGAGCCGGCCGCCGCGCTCGGCGGCCCCGGAGAGCCCCACGGACTCGAGCCAGTTGCCGAGCATCCGGTAGCCGCCCTCGGTGAGCACGGACTCGGGGTGGAACTGCACGCCCCACAGGGGCGCGGTGCGGTGGGCCAGTCCCATCACGACGCCGTCCTCGGTCTCGGCGGTGATCTCCAGGACCGCCTCGTCCACGGTGGGCCGCACGGCGGCCAGCGAGTGGTAGCGGGTGGCGGTGAACGGCGAGGGGACGCCCTCGAACATGGGGTGCTCGCCGCGGCGGACCAGAGACGTCTTGCCGTGCATGAGGGATTCCGCGTGCGTCACGGTGGCGCCGAACGCCTCCGCGATGGCCTGGTGCCCCAGGCACACCCCGAAGAGCGGACGGCCGCCGTCGGCGGCGGAGCGGATGAGGTCGAGGGAGACACCGGCGTCGGCGGGCGCGCCCGGCCCGGGCGAGATGAGCACGGCCGTGTGCTCGGCCGCGAGCTCGAGGGCGCGGGCGGGGGTGACCTCATCGTTGCGGATCACGGTGGTGCGGGCCCCGAGCTGCTCGAGGTAGCCCACCAGGGTGTAGACGAAGCTGTCGTAGTTGTCGACGACGAGGACGGAGACCTCGGGGCTCTGCACGGGGGCGCTCTTTCCTCCCCGCCGCGTGGGAGCGGGGTGCATAGACTGGCCGGGCACGTCGCTGACCCCGGTCCTGGGCAGGTCAGCAGGATACCGTCCCCGCCCCGGTCCCCGCCGGT
>NZ_JASDCZ010000106.1:0-7952 GCF_030407635.1 Micrococcus sp. APC 4021 | reverse complement strand
CGGTTCCCGTGGCCCCGCACTGACCCGGCCGAGCCGGAACGCACGCAGGTCGCCGCGCCGCCGCTGGCCGCACCCGCAGCGGGCCCCGGCGGGCTGGACGCCGCCGTCGTGCGCCTGCGCGTGGCCGAGGCCCGTGCGTCGGCCGCAGACGGGGCGGAGCCGCCGCTGGCCCCGCTGATCGCCGAGGCCCTCGACGCGCCGATCGACGACCCGCGCGTGGCGGCGCTGGTCGATGAGCTCGACGGCTTCGGCCCGCTCGCACCCTGGGTGCGCACCCCGGGCGTGACCGACGTGCTCGTGGACGGCGCGGGCGCGGTGTGGACCGACGGGGACGAGGGCCTCGTCCGCCGCCCCGGTCGGCTCGACCCCGAGACCGCCCGGGCGCTCGCGGTGCGGCTGCTGCACCGGGCCGGCCGCCGCCTCGACGCGGCGGTGCCGCTGGCCGACGCCCGCGTGGGCGGCGTGCGCGTCCACGCGGTCCTGCCCCCGGTCAGTGGCGATGGCACCCTGCTGAGCCTGCGGATCCCGGCCGCGACGACGCCGTCGCTGACCGCGCTGGCCGACGGCTGGCCGGACGGCGCCCTCTGGGCCGACGCCCTCGAGGCGCTCGTGCGCGACCGTGCCACCGTCCTGGTCAGCGGCGCGACCGGGGCGGGCAAGACCACGCTGCTCTCCGCGGCCCTCGGCCGGGTGCCGGGGGACGAACGGATCGTCGTCGTGGAGGACACGGCCGAGGCCGCGCCCGATCACCCGCACGTGGTCGCACTGCAGTGCCGCGCCGCCAACGCGGAGGGCGCCGGCGAGGTCGGACTGGCCGAGCTCGTCCGCCACGCGCTGCGGATGCGGCCGGACCGGCTCGTGGTCGGCGAGTGCCGCGGCGCCGAGGTGGCCGACGTCCTCACCGCCCTGAACACGGGACATCAGGGTGCGTGGGGCACCCTGCACGCCAACGCCGCCGCCGAGGTGCCCGCCCGGCTGACGGCCATGGCCTCCCTGGCCGGCTGGCGGCCCGAGACGGTGGCCGCGCAGGCCCGCGCCGGCGTGGACGCCGTGCTGCACATCGCCCGCGACGGCCACGGGCGGCATCCAGTCGAACTCGCCGTCTCGGACCCGCGCGCCGACGGGTTCGCCCTGCTGCCCGCCCTCACGTGGCGGCCCGGAACGGAGGCGGCGGGTGGGCGGACCGTCGAGGGACCCGGCGTGCCCGCGCTCGCGGCCCGGCTGGCGGGGCGGTGCGGCCGGTGAGCACGACGACGGCGGCCGGGCAGGCACGACGGTCGCGCGCTGGGCGTGCCGTGGCGCTGCTGCCCTGGCGGGCGGGGCGGGCGAGGCCGGAGGAGGAGACGGAGGTGCTTGTCGGCGTGCTGCGCCGCTGGGCCGCCCTCGTCGCGGCCGGCCTGACCGAGGAGCAGGCCTGGCGGGAGACCGCGTGCACCCTGCCCGCCTGCGGGTCGGAGCCGGGTGAGGCGGGGGCCGCGTGCTGCGCCCATCACCACGCCCGACGCCGGGCCGAGGCGCTGGCCTGGGATGTGCCGGCGTCGCATGCGGCGACCGGGGAGGCGGCGCGCCGCGGTGGGACCCTGCCCTGGCGGACCCCCGCACGGGACCCGGGCTGGGCGCTGGTCGATGCGGCGCTCGCGGCCGGGGCCCGGGCGGGTGCCGCTCCCGCAGCCGTGGCCCGGCAGCTGGCCCATAGCCTCGAGGCGGACGTGGACGCGGCCCGAGCCCGCCGCTCGGCCGCGGCGGGGCCGGGCGCGACGTCCCGGCTGCTGCAGTGGCTGCCCCTGGGCGGCCTCGGCCTCGCGTGGCTGCTCGGCACCTCCCCGGGGGACCTGGTCCGCTCGCCCTTCGGTGCCGTGGTCGCCGCGGTGGGTCTGCTGTTCTGGCTGGCCGGGCGGTCCTGGACGCGCCTGCTGCTGCGTGCGGCCGCGCGCGAGCCGGCGGCGGTGGGGGCCGCCGTCGTGCTGGACGTGCTGGCGGCGCTGCTCAGCGCCGGCCGATCCCTGCCCGCCGCGCTGGACGACCTCGGCCGGACCCTGCCGGGCGCCCGCGGCCTGCGGGCCACGGCGGCGCTGCTGCTCTGGGGTCGGGACTGGGACGAGGCATGGGTGGGCCTCGATACGGACCCGGTGTGGGCCGAGACCGCCGCCCGACTGCGTCCGCTGCACCGGTCCGGAATGGCCGGCGCCCGCACGCTGGCCGAGACCGCCGCCGCCGTCCGTCAGCAGACCCGGCGGGCGGACGAACGGGCGGCCGAGGAGCTCGCAGTGCGCCTGGTGATGCCGCTGGGGCTGTGCCTGCTGCCCGCCTTCGTGTGCTGGGGCGTGGTGCCCGTCGTCATGGCCCTGCTCGGGGCGGGACCGGGCTGAGGCCGTGGCGACGCCAGGGCGTCCGGTCCTGCACAGGGCCCCGATCGCCCCGGCCCATCCCCGGATCCGCATCGCCCCCGGCGCGCGGGCCCCGGAGCGGGCCAGCCTGGGACCAGCGGCCCGGCCGGGCCGTCACCACCGCCCCGCACCGCGGGGCCCACTCCAGGAGGACCACCATGACCCACCGCTCCCACTCCGCCCAGCCCGCCGTCACCCGCCCGAGCGAGCGCGACCGCCTCGCCCGCGTCGTCGACGCCGCGGGCGAGGAGACCGGCGCGATCACGGCCGAGTACGGCATCCTCACGCTCGCCGCCGTGGGCTTCGCGGGCGTGCTGGCCGTCGTGCTCACCAGCCCGGACGTGCAGTCGCTGCTCGTGGACCTCGTCACCGGGGCGCTCCAGCGTGACTGAGCACCCGACCTCCGCCCCGCCGTCCGCGCGCCGTACGGGCGCCCGGACGGCGGGGCGGCCCCGGGGGCTCCGGGGCGGCGAGACCGGGGCCGTCACGGCCGAGTACGCGGTGCTGCTGCCCGTGATCGCGTTCGTGCTCGTGTCCGTCCTGCTGGCCGGCGCCGCCGCGGTGCAGCAGGTGCGGGGTCAGGACGCGGCGGCGTCGGCCGCCCGCATCCTCGCCCGGGGCGACGACGAGGCGGCGGCCCGCGACGCGGTGGCGCGCATGGCCGGCGACGACGCCTCGCTCTCGCACACCGTCGAGGGCGGCTGGGTGACCGTCGAGGTCGTCCAGCCCGGCCCCGGGCCGCTCGCCTGGGCCGAGGCCCTCACCCTCACCGCGCACGCCGCCGCCCCCGAGCAGCGGCCCGGAACGCCCGCCGCTTCGCCGGAGGACCGGTCATGACCCGCGGGAGGGCGCCCGTGCGGGGCGAACGCGGTTCGGGCACCGTGTCCGTCCTGGGCACGGCCGCCCTGGGGGCGGGGCTGCTGCTGGCCGTCGCGGCGCTGGGGCAGGCCTCGGTCACCGGCGCCCGGGCGGCCGGGGCCGCCGACCTGGCGGCGCTCGCCGCCTCCGACGCCCGGCGCGGGCTCTCCGACCACGAGCCGTGCGTCCTGGCCGGGCGGACCGCCGAACGCAACGGGGCCGCCGTCGTGGCGTGCGAGGTGCGCGAGGACGGGACGGTGCGCGTCGCGGTCGAACTCGCTCGCGCCCCGCTGCCGGCGGCCACGGCCGATGCCGTCGCGGGTCCGCCGCGGTCTCAGGCCCCGGGCGCCGCGTCCGCGGACCCGCCGGAGGCGCCGCCGCCCGAGCCGTCGGTCGAGGCGTCCGCCGGGACGAGGTGATCGGCGTGGTCCATCAGGAACCGCAGGACGGTCAGCGCGCCGGCCTTGTCCAGGGGGCTGTTGCGGTTGCCGCACTTGGGGGACTGCACGCAGGACGGGCAGCCCTCCGCGCACTCGCAGGCCGCGATGGCCCCCGCCGTCGCCTCGACCCAGCGTCGCGCCTGCTCGAAGCCGCGTTCGGCGAAGCCCGCCCCGCCGGGCCGGCCGTCGTAGACGAACACGGCGGGGGAGCCGGTGTCCGGGTGCAGGACCATCGAGACGCCGCCGATGTCCCAGCGGTCGTTCGAGGCGACGAGCGGCATCATGCCGATCATCGCGTGCTCGGCCGCGTGCAGGGCGCCGGGCAGGCGATCCGTGGTCAGTCCCGCGGCGATGAGCTCGTCCGAGGCCGCCTGGAACCACACCGCGGAGGTGAACAGGTCCCGCGCCGGCAGGTCGAGGGGCTCCTCGCCGAGCACCTCCCCGGAGACCAGGGCCTTGCGCTGGAAGGACACCACCTGGGTGCGGACCTGCACGTCCCCGAGGCACCAGCGCAGGGTGCCCTCCCGCGCGTCCAGGCGGCGGTGCACCGCCACGATCTCGATCTCCGTGACGTCCCGGGCCTGCGTGGTGAAGTCCGGCCAGGCGCGCGTGACGACCACCGCGTGCGCGTCCTCGTCCAGCTCCTCCACGAGGTACGTGCGGTCCTGGTGCACGTACACCGCGCCGGGATGCGCCTGGTAGTGGGTCTGGGGCGAGTCCATCGTGCCCAGCAGGGCGCCGGACTCGGCGTCGATGATGTCCATGGGCCCGCCGCCGTCGTCCCGCAGGGAGACCATGCCGGCGGCGTGCTCGGGGTGCGTCCAGAACCAGCCGGCCGGCCGACGGCGCAGCAGCCCCTGCTCGACCAGCACGTCCAGCAGGGCGCGCACCCGCTCCGGCTCCCCGAACCAGCCGAACGCCTCGGGCGTGATCGGCAGCTCGGCGGCGGCCGCGCACAGCTGCGGGCCGAGCAGGTGCGGGTTCTCCGGGTCCACCACGGTGTCCTCCACGCCCAGGTCGAACACGGCCTCCGGGTGGTCCACCACGAACGTGTCCAGGGGGTCGTCCGATGCCACGAAGAACGCGAGCGCGTCCTGGCCGCCGCGCCCGGCGCGGCCGATCTGCTGGAAGAACGACGCGCGGGTGCCCGGCCAGCCGGCCACCACCACGGCGTCCAGCCCCGCGACGTCGATGCCCATCTCCAGCGCCGGCGTCGAGGCCATGCCCAGCAGCCGACCCGAGCGCAGGTCCGCCTCCAGCTCCCGCCGCTCCTCGGGCAGGTAGCCCGAGCGGTAGGCCGCGACCCGGGCGCCGAGCCCCGGCTCGACCTCCTCGAGCTGCCGCTTGGCCGCGCTCGCGATGGCCTCGGCACCGCGCCGAGAGCGGATGAACGCCAGCGTGCGCACCTGCTGCAGGGCCAGGTCCGTGACCAGGTCGGCGGCGGCGGCCATCGCCGAGCGGCGGACGGGCGCGCCGTTCTCGCCCCGGCGGTCCGTCAGCTCCGGCTCCCAGAACGCCACCGTGACCGCCCCGTGCGGGGACGCGTCCTCGGTGACGGCTGTGGCCGGCGCCCCGATCAGTCGGGCGAAGTGCCCGGCCGGATCCGCCGACGTCGCCGACGCCCCGATGAACACGGTCTCCGGACGGTCCCCGCGGTAGTGGGTGGCGATGCGCCGCAGTCGACGCAGCAGGATCCCCACCTGCGAGCCGAAGACGCCCCGGTACGTGTGCGACTCGTCCACCACCACGAACGTCAGATTCCGGAAGAACGCGGCCCACCGCTCGTGGTGCGGCAGGATCCCCACGTGGAGCATGTCCGGGTTGGTCATGAGCACGGTGGCGTGCTCGCGGGCCCAGATCCGATCCTGCGGTGCGGTGTCGCCGTCGTAGGGGGCCGCGCGCAGCCCCGGGGCACCGTCCCGCTCGAGGGCGCGCCAGGAGGTCAGCTGGTCCGCCGCGAGGGCCTTGGTGGGGGCGAGGTAGAGCGCGGTGGCCCGGGGGTCGGCGGCCAGCCGGGTGCCGACCGCCAGCTGGTAGCCCAGCGACTTGCCCGACGCCGTGCCCGTGGCGAGCACGGTGTGCGTCCCCGCGCCGGCCAGGGCCGCCGCCCGTACCTGGTGCAGCCACGGCCGCTCGACGCCGCGCGCCGCGAAGGCCCTGACTAGGCCCTCCGGAGCGTCCGCGGGCCAGTCCGTGTGCCGGGCCTGCCGTGCGGGCAGCTCGGTGACGTGGCGGATCTGCTCGGGCAGCCCGGTCCGGCCCAGCGCCGCACGGAGTCCGGCCCCCGCCGGCGTGTCCGGGCGCAGGTCGCCGGGCGCCGTGACGGACAGCCCGGCCACGACGTCGGCCACCACCGCACCGACGGGCTGCGGCTCCGGTCCGGAGAAGTCCGGGGCGGCGTCGTCGACGGGCGGCGCGGAATCCGCCGTGCCGGGCGGCCCCCAGCCGCCCGCGGGATCCGCCCAGGGATCGTGCTCCGGGAGGTGGCCGGTCACGCCCCCATGGTGCCGGTGTGCTCGGCGGCGGGGTTGTCCTCGGCCAGGCCGCGACCCCAGATGGACACGGGGCCGAGGTCGGTCCAGGCCAGGTGGCGGTACAGCTTCTGGCCGTCCGGGGACGCGACGAGCAGGCCGCGGCTGATCTCACCCTCGCTCATGACCTCGGAGGTGAGGTAGCGCATCACGAGGGAGCCGAGGCCGCGGCGACGGTGGTTCGGGGACGTCCAGATCCGGTCGTAGACGGCGGTGCCGCCCTCCTCGGTGACCCAGCCGAGGGCGGCGAGCTCCTCCTCGCCCTCGGGCACGGTCGAGGCGCCGACGGCCAGGATGCGCAGGCGACGGCTGCCCTCCATCGGTTGGTCCACGCGGGCCTCATAGCCCTCGGGCAGCAGCGGGGGCTCCACGTCCTGCAGCTCGGGGTCCATGTCCATGGTCATGAAGCGCTCCGGCTCGGCCTGGGCCTTCAGACCCATGGCCTTCGGGTCCTCGCCGGCGTCGCCGAACACTGTGAGCAGGATCTGCTCCTGGTCCCGCACCGCCTCGCGCAGGTCCTCCAGCTCCCCGCGGGAGGGGTTCACCACCACGTGCTCCCACGTGGCCGGCACGTCCACCGTGGCGCGACCGGAGCCGCCGGGGATCATGCGGGCGGGGCGAGGGGTGCGCAGGGCCGCGCGTCGCCCCGCCTCCTGGCTCGTACGGTAGCCGCGCGATCGCGACCAGGCCGCGAACCAGATGTCGACCAGTGCCGGATCCAGATGCTCAGTCATGTCTGAAGGGTAAGGCGTGTGGCCGGTGCGGGCCAGGCCCCGCCCGCCCTCACGGCCGTGGCGTCCGGGGTCGCGCACTAGCCTGGACCTTGATGAGCACCGCCCCCCTCTCGCGCATCGCGCTGTACTACCGGTTCACCCCGCTCGCCGACCCCGAGGCGGTGCGGCTGTGGCAGCGCACGCTCGCCGCGTCCCTCGGCCTGACCGGCCGGATCATCGTGTCGCCGCAGGGGATCAACGGGACCGTCGGCGGACCGGTCGACGCCGTCAAGCGCTACATGCGCGGCACGCGGGAGCATCCGGCGTTCCGGGACCTCGAAGTGAAGTGGTCGGACGGCTCGGCGGCGGACTTCCCCCGCCTCTCGGTCAAGGTCAAGCCCGAGCTCGTCGCGTTCGGGGCCCCCGAGCGCGTCACCGTGGACGCGGACGGGATCGTCGGCACGGGGGAGCGGCTCACGCCCGTCCAGGTGGACGCGCTGGTCGCCGAGCGCGCCGGCACCGCGAACCCCGTGCGCTTCCTCGACGGCCGCAACACGGTGGAGGCGGCCATCGGCCGCTTCGACGGGGCCGTGGTCCCGGACGCGCACACCACCCGCGACCTGCTCGCCGCCGTCGACTCCGGGGCCCTGGACCACCTCAAGGACGCGCCGCTGATCACCTACTGCACGGGCGGCGTGCGCTGCGAGGTCCTCTCCGCCCTGCTCAAGGACCGCGGCTTCGCCGAGGTCTACCAGCTCGACGGCGGCATCGTCCGCTACGGCGAGGCCCGCGGCGACGCCGGACTGTGGCGGGGCGAGCTGGCCGTGTTCGACCGACGCCTGTCCACCCGCTTCACCGCCGATGCCGAGACCATCGGCCGGTGCGTCACGTGCGAGGCCCCGACCTCGGCGCTGCGCAACTGCGCCGACCCGGCCTGCACCACGCTCGAGGTCCGCTGCGCGGCCTGCGCCGCCGACGACCCCGAGCACCGCTGCCCCTTCTGCGCCCACCGCCCCCACCCCG